>QHOZ01000151.1 GCA_003219495.1 Verrucomicrobiota bacterium
TGGCGTTGTTGAAACCAGGCATTCTCAAATAGTTTGAAGAGCGCGAAAAACTGAGGCATTGCGCGCAATCGATCGTCCTCGCTCGCAGTGTCGGGATTTTCCATTACTCGCATGAAGGAGCGCATAATCTCGGGAGTTTGGCTCGAAAGGATGTCGGCGATTCCGCGCGTCAGTGCATCGACCACCACAGCGCGCATCGAACGCGTGTTCTGGCGAATTTGGACAGCGAGATAAAAAAGTGACGCGATTACTCCAATCGCGGCCACAATCTGCGCGATCGCACTCAGCGTTTCCAAATTCACGCCGCGACCCTAACAAATCGCGCGGCGCGTGACGATGTCGATCTTAGCGTGGTAGCGGCTGTTCGGAATTTGCCAGGGCGTAAGCCGCGACCGCCACGACCGCGGAATTTTCCGCCAACTTTTTCGGATCGATCTTGTCCAGCGTGTCCGCCGCGGTGTGGTGATAGCTAAAATAAAACCGGTTGTCTTGAATCGGCGCGAACGCAGGCACTCCCGCTTTTTCCATCGGACCGATGTCGGCGCCCGCCTGCTCGCTCAATTCGAGGGCGCCCGCGCCTGATTCCTGCAGAATTGCGCTGACCGCTTTCAGCATCTTTTTCACTTCCGGCTTCGCTTTGATATGCAGCCCGACCGGATGATCCGCGCCGCCGTCCGTCTCGATCGTGGCAAAATGGTTCGCCCAATCTGTCGCGTGATCTTTCGCGTATTGTTTGCCGCCGGCGAGCCCGTTCTCTTCGTTCATCCATGCGATCACGCGAATCGTGCGCTTCGGTTTCAAATTTAATTTGTGGATCAGGTTCGCGACTTCCATCGAAACCGCGACACCGGCGCCGTCGTCGATCGCCCCCGTTCCCAAGTCCCACGAATCGAGATGGCCGGAAACAATCACGACTTGCTCCGGATGTTCGCTGCCTTTGAAATCGCCGATCACGTTTGCGCTTTCGACGTTCGGCAACGTTTGCGGCGTTAACACGAGTTTCATTTTCACCGGACCCTGCTTCGCAAGATCGACAATCAACTGCGCGTCTTCCGCGGTGACCGCTCCGGCGGGAATTTTCGGCGCGTCCGCCGCGTATTTTGTTTGTCCGGTGTGCGGAAGCCGATAATCCGCATTGCCGACGGATCGAATCAAACATGCAATCGCGCCTTGTCGCGCGGCCGCACTCGGCCCGTCGCTGCGATATTCAACCGCTTCGCCGTAGGCTTCGCCCGCCCGACCTTGCGCGGCCATTTCTTTGTCGAACGGATAATTAAAGAGCACGATTTTCCCCGCGACTTTGTCGCGCGGCATCGCTTTCAGTTCTTCGAAATCCTTCGACGTCACGACATCGGCGGTGATTCCTTCCTTCGGAGTGGGAACGCTTTCGCCGAGCGCGCAGAGCAGAATCTTTTGCGTCGTGCCGTCCGCCATGCCGGGCCAGTTGACGAGCGCCGCCGTTTCTTCACCGCGCACCCAATGCGGGACCATCACCTTTTCGAGCTGCACGTCACCGCCGATCGCTTTCAATTCACTCGCGACGTACTCGACCGCTTTCGCGGCTTGCGGAGATCCGGTCAGCCGCGGGCCGATGTTGTTGGAAAGATGCGCGACTTGTTTGAATGCGTAATCGCTGCTCAACGCCGCCTCTTGAATTCGTTTCAAATCCGCGAGTGTTTGCGGCGAAAAAACATTCGGTGTGGCAGTGGGTGTTGGCGTTGCGGATTCGGAAACGCCGACCTCCGATGTCGATCCTTTGCTCGGCGTAGCGCTTTGTCCGAATGCGGAAACAATCGTCAGGAAAAATCCGACACCGAAAATGAATTGCCGGCTCGTCATCAAATGAAAGTGTCGACTTCCGCGCCGATATCAATCCGGGCCGCAGGAAAAATAGCGATAGACGATTCGCTGATGTTTCGTCGCACCGCGAGTGTTCAATTGCTCGAGCGCATTTTTGTCGGCATCGGGTTGGGATTTTGCGCGTCCAACCACATTCACGTCTTTTCTTGATTTGTCCTGGCCGCGCGCGATCGCCACGAACCCGGTCGCGTCTGATGACGCGAGAATTTCCGTGCGCGCTGTTTCCGCACCGCCGCGCTTCTTCAGATCGCGGAGCGCTTCATCGCGCGCCTCCGATTCCGATTTATAATCCTTCCCGCCTTTCGGCGTGGATGAAGCGTAATAAGTGACCGACGTCCAAACACCTTCTTTGTTGTAACCGACCGCAACTGCGTCTCCGGCAAATGTGCGAGAGATAATCCAAAAAGTGAAAAGGATTAGTCCGCTGATTTTCTTTGCCTTGTCACTTGTCACTGGTCACCGATCACTATTGCACTCTTTGCTCGTCGAAATCGATCAGGTCCGGGATGCAGGCAATGTCATTACGATCCGTGATTCCCATTTCTTTTTTTCGTTCCTCGAGCCGCGGCGTAATCGCGTCGCGCCAGCCGAGCTTTGAGGCAAAGCCGTTCCAGACAAACAAATCGCTTTCGTTGAGCTTGCGACCTTTCTCAAAACACCACTCCAGAATTTCTTCGTCGGTGCCGCCTTGTTTCACACGGTCGATTAAATCCCGATGGTGCACGCGCAAAAAATTACAACAAACGCCGTCAGCCGCTCTGACTCCGCCGAAGTTTTCGCGATAATCCTCATGCAACTCACCTGAGAGATGCATTCGGATTTTGTCGAGCATTCTCGGGAAATAGAGCATCCCCTTCGTCATTTCCTTCGGGCTCTTCGGAAATTTTCGATCACTCATAAATTTGTAGCCGCGGCGCTCTGCGCCGCTCCTCTCAACAACTCAACGTCGTCAAACTGTTCCTTGATCCAACATCGCGTCGGCAACCTTCGTGAACCCGGCAATGTTCGCGCCGTTCACGTAATTGCCCGGCGTGCCATATTTCTCCGAGGTATAAGCGCACGACGCGTGAATCGTTTTCATGATAGCGAACAAGCGGGCGTCCACTTCTTCGCGCGTCCAACGAACGCGCATGCTGTTCTGCGCCATTTCCAATCCCGAGGTCGCAACACCGCCCGCGTTCGCCGCTTTGCCCGGCCCGAAAAGAATCTTCGCGTCGAGGAATTGATTCACCGCGTCGATCGTGCTCGGCATGTTCGCGCCTTCGCTCACGACGTAGCAGCCGTTGCGCAGCAGGTTCGCCGCGTCTTTGCCGTTGATCTCGTTTTGCGTTGCGCTCGGGAACGCGCACTCCGCTTTATGATCCCAAAGCGGATTGTGATCGAGTTTTGGATCGACTGGCGTGAAGACCGCGCTTTTGAATTTGTCCGCGTACTCGGAGATCCGGCCGCGCCGAGTATTTTTCAGCTCCATCACGAACGCGAGCTTGTCGCGGTCAATTCCTTCCTCATCAAAAATATAACCGCTCGAGTCGGACAACGTCACCGGCTTCGCGCCGAGCGTGATCAATTTCTCAACCGTATATTGCGAAACGTTTCCACTGCCTGAAACCAGCGCGGTCTTGCCTTTCAAATCTTCTTTACGCGTCTTCAACATTTCTTCCGCGAAATAAACCGCGCCGTAACCGGTCGCTTCCGGACGAATCACCGAGCCGCCCCACGTCAGACCCTTGCCCGTCATCACGCCGGTGAATTCCGCCTTCAGTTTTTTGTACATGCCGAACAAGTAACCGATCTCCCGCGCGCCAACGCCAATGTCGCCCGCCGGCACATCCGTATTCGGGCCGATGTGCCGCCATAGTTCGCACATGAACGCCTGACAAAAGCGCATCACTTCCGCGTCGCTTCGGCCGTGCGGATCGAAATCGCTCCCGCCTTTGCCGCCGCCCATCGGCAACGTCGTGAGCGCGTTTTTGAAAACCTGTTCGAACGCGAGGAATTTCAGGATTCCCAAATTGACCGTCGGATGAAATCGCAGCCCGCCTTTGTACGGCCCGATCGCGCTGTTCATTTGAATCCGAAACCCGCGCTGAACGTGCAGTTCGCCTTGATCGTCCTGCCACGGGACGCGGAACATGATCACGCGCTCGGGCTCGATGATTCGCTCGAGGATTTTCGCTTTGCGATAACGCGGTTCGCGATCGAGCACGAGCGTGAGCGACTCTGCGACCTCCTGAACCGCTTGATGAAATTCCAGTTCGCCCGGGTTCTTCGTTTTGACCCAGCCCATCAGCTCCGACACGTATTTTTCCATGGATTTCTTAACCGCAAACGGGGGCGAAACCTAGACCTGCGCGCGATGCGAAACAAGCACGAAGC
>QHOZ01000153.1 GCA_003219495.1 Verrucomicrobiota bacterium
AGCCGTTGGAATTCTTGTCGCCATTGTTGCGATCGTGAAACTGCCGCCACAAGCGTACCTGTTCGGCGGAATGCTCGTGATTTCGCCATTGAATTCGCTTTTCAAAATCATCTGCCTCGTTCTCGCGCTTGCCACGCTTCCGCTCGCTTCAAGCGAAAAACCTCTGCGCAATCCCGGTGAATACATCGCGCTCCTATTGCTCGGCTCGCTCGGATTAATGCTGCTAGTCGGCTCCGAAGAGTTGCTCGTAATCTTCATCGGTCTCGAGCTGCTCGGATTGTCGCTCTATGTCATGGCCGCGTTCGACAAGATCGACATCCGCTCGGCCGAAGCTGGGTTGAAATACTTTTTGTTCGGCAGCACCGCGAGCGCGTTCACGCTTTTCGGCATCAGTCTCGTTTACGGAATGACGGGAACGACCGCGCTTGCCGCGATCGCGCAAAAAATCGTCGCTGTGCCGGTCCCGCCATTGCTCGCAGTCGGCATTGTCATGACGCTGATCGGGTTCGCGTTCAAAATCGCGGCCGCGCCGTTTCATCTTTGGGCGCCCGATGCTTATCAAGGCGCACCAATTCCCAGTGCTGCATTTATCGCGTCCGGTTCCAAGGTCGCGTCCTTTGTCGTGCTCGGAAAAATCTTGCTCGTCGGGTTCGCAAACGCGCGCGGGAGCGCAGATTGGCACGCGATGATTGCCGGCTGGTCGCCGGTGCTCGCCGCGCTCGCCGGGTTGTCGATCTTGCTCGGCAACTTCGTCGCGCTCGCGCAAACAAACGTTCGCCGCCTGCTCGCCTATTCTGCGGTCGCGCATGGCGGTTACACCTTGCTTGGAATAATTGCGGGCGGACGCGATGGCTTCTCGGCAACGTTGTTTTACACCAGCATTTATGCGATCACCCTGATTGGCGCCTTCGCCGCTGTCGGAATCGTCCGGCGGGAGACTGGTGGCGAAGATTTACAAAACTTCGCGGGAACCGCGAAGCGATCGCCGCTTCTTGCCGCCACGATGTCGATCTTTCTTCTCTCGCTCGCCGGTTTGCCACCGCTCGCGGGGTTCTTCGGAAAATTTTATCTCTTCAGCGCGACTTTTCGCGCGGGGGCGAATCACGGCCTGCTTTGGCTCGTCGCGCTGGCGCTCTTCGGCAGTTTCGTCTCGCTCTATTATTATTTGATCCCGCTGAAGATGATGTTTGTCGACGAATCCTCTTCCTCAACTTCTCGACAACGCCAGTCCGGCTCGGACCCGACCGACTCAACATCGGCTTGGTCGCATGTAACAATCGCGGTTCTCGCGGCCGCCGTTCTCTTTCTCGGACTGATGCCGCACACTTTGGCCGACCGGATCATCTCATCGCTGCCTTAAACTTTTTTTCGTTAGACTGAAAAAAAGCGTGATCATTTGTTGAAAAACGCGTTATAGATTTTTCTGTGCAGCGACCGCGGACAGATCAAGCCGCAAATGTTCGTCGCGCGAAAGCGGGGCCGGTCAGCGAATTCATCGAGCGTCACTACCGTCACTTTAACGCCGCGGTCGTGAAAGACGCTGCAGATGCGTATTGCGATCACCTCTCACGCGGCGGCAAAATGATGGTCACGCTCGCCGGCGCGATGAGCACGGCTGAGCTGGGCGTTTCGCTCGCGGAGATGATTCGGCAGGACAAAGTGCATGCGATCACCTGCACCGGCGCGAATTTGGAAGAGGACCTTTTCAATCTCGTCGCGCGCACGAAATACGAGCGCCTTCCGAATTATCGCGAGCTCAGTCCGCAGCAGGAAGAGGAACTTCTCAACCGTCACCTTAATCGCGTGACCGATACCTGCATCCCGGAAGAGGAAGCGATTCGCCGGATCGAACGGCTCGTGATCGATGATTGGATCGCCGCCGCGAAAACCAAGGAGAGAAAATTCCCGCACGAATTCCTCTTCAGGATTTTGCGTGAGTGCCGGCTCAAGAAATTTTACGAGATCGATCCATCCGACAGTTGGATGATGGCGGCCGCCCAGAAAAATCTGCCGATGTTCGTGCCCGGCTGGGAGGATTCCACTCTCGGAAATATTTACGCGGCCCGTTGCATCACCGGCCACATCAGCGATGTGCACACTGTCCGCTCTGGAATCGAATACATGATGGAGCTGGTCGAGTGGTACAAGCGCGAATGCCAGGCAGCCTCGATCGGTTTCTTCCAAATCGGCGGCGGTATCGCGGGTGATTTTCCGATCTGCGTCGTGCCGTTGCTAAATCAGGACCTCGTCACCGAGCAGGTTCCGGAATGGGGCTATTTCTGCCAGATCAGCGATTCAACGACGAGCTACGGTTCGTATTCGGGCGCGGTGCCGAACGAGAAAATCACCTGGGGCAAGCTGCGCTCGACCACGCCGCGATTCATCATTGAGTCGGACGCGACGATCGTCGCCCCGCTGGTATTCGCCAAGATCCTGGGTTGGTAACGCAAACGCGCGCTTGACGTTCGCTCGCCGCATTTTCAAAAATGCGCGTATGAAAACTTCCCTGATCCTTACCGTGTTTCTAGCGGCGACATCGCTCGCTGTGTCATCGTTTGGCCAAACCTCACCCGCTCCGGGCGACAAAGTTTCCAGTAGCGGCCAGGTCCCGGTTCCGGCAAATCCAACCGGCGGGCCCGCAACCGGTCAGCCGAGCGCGGCCGACATGCAGAAAATGATGCAGCAGATGATGGAGATGTCGAAGCTGAACGAAAATCATAAATTGCTTACCAGCCTCGACGGCACTTGGGATTACAAAATAAAATTCTGGATGAATCCCGACCCGAACGCGAAGCCGGACGAATCCGCGGGGACCGCCACGCGCAAATCAATCATGGGCGGCCGCTACGTCGTGATGGATGTCGCCGGTCCGATGAAGATGCCTGGCGAAGATGGAAAAATGAAGACGGTCCAATTCAAAGGGATGGGCCTCGAAGGTTACGACAACGTGAAAAAGAAATTCGTGGGATCTTGGATCGACAGCATGGGCACCGGGATCGAGTTCTCCGAAGGAACCTACGACGCTTCGTCGAAAACATTCACCTACACTTCCGAGATCGAGATGATGCCGGGAATGAAAAGTCAGGTGCGCGAAGTGATCAAAGTTGCGGACAACAGCCACATGACGCTCGAGTGGTACGAGAACCAGGGCGGCCAGGAAAAGAAAACGATGGAGATCAACTACACGAAGAAAAAGTAGTCTTCCTCTTAAACCTTCTTTGAAAGCGCCGGCAGAAACCTGCGGGCGCTTTCTTTTTTAATTCAATCCGCGGACAAGACGAAGCGATTCCCTTCGCTGTCTTTGAACATCGCATAAGTGCCCCACGGCTGTTTTTGCGGGGGGCCTTCAAATTCCACCCCGCGCTCTTTCAGCTCGGCGTAGCTCTTTTCAAGATCGTCGCAGGTGTAGGACATGTTCATGAACGACCCGATTCGTTTTTCCTCGCCTTCCGCGGTGAACAACACCACGCGCGTCTCCGCTTTCGGGATCCGTAATTCGATCCAGCGCTGCTTCTCATCGAATGGTTGATCGGTGATGATGGTGAAACCGAGCTTGTCGGTGTAAAAATCGAGCGCGCGGCTTTGGTCCGCGACCGGGATGCTCACAAATTTGATTTGCTTGATCATGATGAGTCGAAACTAGTTCGTGCCGTGCGCTCACGTCCAGAGTCAGGCGCGCGCCGGCATCAAAAAGTGTTGTCCGTTTATCGGGATAGGTGCTAGATCGACATTGTGCCGAGATTCAAAGTCAGCGTTCCAATCGACGATTACGTGCTCGACGTTCTGATGCGCGACTTGATCGGCCACGATCAAAAGGCCGCTGCGTATTTGGTTTACCTCCATCTCTACGGCCAAAGCGTGCGCAAAGAATGGCGGCCGGTCGCGGCAAGTCTTCGCATGCTCGCGGAATCAACCGGATTGTCCAAGAGCGCGATCCACACCTCGCTCGCGCATTTGCGCCGGCGCAAATTAATCGTCAGCACGCGAAGCCGCGCCACCGCTACTCCGCGTCACCACATTCTGCGGCACTGGCGAAAATAAATTTTTACCCGCCGCGTTTTTGCGTCCAGCGCGTGATCGTGAAGTGCGCGATGAACCCGATCGGGAATGCGATCAGCGCCGTGATCGATCGCAGCGTGATTGCGACGAGCAATTCCGCCACGCCAAACAACCAGACGAAACTTTCGCCGGCGAACGCCTGCGCCCATCGCGGGCGGTTCGTCCCCTTCGCGATGCGCGGCAGGATTCGCGGCCAGAACCGCGGAACGGATCGACAATAGGCGCGGTACGATTCGCCCTGAGTTTGCAGAAGCGCTGCTTCTTCCCGAAAAATCAGGCGATACACGAAAAACCAATTCCCGAGAACAAGAAAAATAAAGCCGCTTCGACTCGCGAGCACACCGATTCCCGCCGCCATTATGACGCTCGCGAGGTAAAGCGGATTCCGCGTGTAGCGAAAAGGACCGTCGCCGACAAGCGCTTCCGAATGTTGCGCGGTGTCATGAACGACGCTCGTGCGCAAATACGCCGCGCCCCATGTCCGAATCGCCGCGGCGAGGAAAACCAAAGTCGCGCCAACCAAAATCACCATGCGCGCGAAGCTCTCCGACCCGGCGCTGCGACTGGCGATCGACGGCGCGATCAAATGCCGGACCCAAACGATAAAGGACGTGCCGTCGAAGATCGACAATTGGAAGCCGGCCAAATAAATCGCGCAAATGATCCAGAACCGTTTCTCGAATTCAAACTTCGTCGCCCGCACGCAGAAGAAGTTAACCACGATAGTCCGCGGTTCATTGAAAGATTTCGCCAGCGCCGACGAACTACCACTTATGCATCGTCGATTGTCTTGCCTCCGCCCACTCCGAACATTGATTCAGGTTTACCGCTTTTTATTCTGTAACTTCTATTTTTTGATTTCTTAAGTCTCGCACTCATTCACAGGTCACTTGTCACTCTCAGCAGATCCCCGTTTTCAGAATCGCGAACGCCAGCCCGGACTCGATCTTCTCCGCGCGCTCGCCATCGTCGTCGTCGTCATTTACCACGCCGGCATCATGGGCTTTCCAATGCCCGGTCGCGTGCATCGTTGGGGCTGGATCGGCGTCGATCTCTTCTTCGTCCTGAGCGGTTATTTGATCGGCGGACAATTGCTCGCGCCGATTGCGCAAGATCGACAAGTAAACCTCGGCCGCTTCTTTGCGCGCCGCGCCTTGCGAATCATGCCGGCTTACTTCGTCGTGCTGGCGATTTATTTTCTGCTGCCGACGTGGCGCGAATATCCCGACATGGCGCAGCCACTTTGGAAATTCCTGCTCTCGATCCAAAACGTCGCGCTTCATGGCGGGACCGCGTTCTCGCATGCCTGGTCGCTCGCGGTGGAAGACCAATTTTATCTCGCGCTGCCATTCATCTTGATCCTGCTGAGCCGCTCATCGCGCGCTGCTGCCATTACCGCTTGCGCGATTTTCATCGGCGGAATTCTGCTCCGCGCATTTCTCGCCTATCAAAATCTGGGCGACAACGGCGTCGCCTTCCGCGGTTATCAAGCTTGGATTTATTATCCAACCTGGACGCGACTCGATCCGCTCGTGTTCGGCGTCGCGCTCGCCGCGGTCGAAAAATTTCGGCCGGGCTGGTGGAAATCGTTAACCCATCTCGCGCCGTGGCTTTGGTTGCCGGCAATGGCGCTGATCAGTTACGCGTTATGGCTTGGTGAAGGTCAGACGTTGACCATGACGGCGTGCATTTGGCAATTTCCGTTGATCGCGCTCGGCATGGCGGCTCTGCTCGTTTCTGCGCAGAGCGATCGCCTTCCGCTGCGTCGTGTTCGAATTCCAGGCGCTGCTTTCATTGCGAGCATCGCCTACAGCGCGTATCTGGTGCAGAAACTCGCTATTCACGGTGTGAGCGAGTTCTGCAAAGCGCACGATGTCGATCTTACTTCCGCGCCAGCACTGATCGGTGTGGAGATTTGCGTTTATCTCAGCGCAACAATCCTCTTTTTCACAGTCGAGCGCCCATTCTTACAACTCCGTAAACGAATCGCTCCGCGTTCACGTGCCGAATGAACTTGTCACTCGTCACAGGTCACTGGTCACTTCTTCTTTGGTCCTCCAATTCGAGATCCGGCCAAACAACCCGCGAGTTGCCGTGGCGATGTCTTCCGCTTTGGCAACACCGCCGTCGATCAACGCGCGACCGGTGCTTTCCCAAATCTTTCGCACGACCAATGCGCCGTTCTCGCGCACGATTCGCCCGAGGTGTTGCACCGCTTCCGCAGTCGCGGATTTGCGGATTAATTCCGGTGAGGTCCGCGAAGTCAGTTCGCAATAGCGACGCGCAACCTCGCCCACTCGCAACGTGAGAAATGCATTCGCGGCGCCGTTTGAAACGCATTTCACGAGCAACGCCGAGATCCCGCTTAATCCCGGAATTCCGCCCTTCAATGCGGGCACGACCGAAGTTGCCAGCGGCGCGACCATTTCGCCGAGATCGAGCGACTCGAGTCCGCTCGCGATGAACGCCGTGCCGGCAACGTTCACATAAAGCCGGACCAATTCGCGCGGCGACGGCCGCTGCACATAGACGCGCGCGACACGAGTCACCATTTGGATTTGCGTGAAAAGGAGAATCAATGCGTCGAGTCGTCCGTTTTGCATCAGGGCGGTGCTTAGAAAAACCGTGCTCGCGGTTTGTCGCACGACGGTGTCCGCTTCGGCTGATAAAACTTGCAGCGCGCTTTCCAATTCTTCATCCGTCGAAATCGGCATGCCGCGCGTGCGCGGGTTAACGGCAAGCCGCGCGCGAAGCATTTCCAAATACGCTTCGTGCTTTGGGCCGGACGTTTCCTTTGGCGGAATCAGCGCGCCGGGCAATCGCGCGTAAGCGATCGCGAGATAAAGCGCGCCAAACGCAGCCGCAAGCGCGATCGTCCAGAATGTAATTGCACCAGCGAGCGGATGAATTCGGTCGGCCAGCGAAATCAAACTCGTTACGCCGGCAATGATCATCGACACGACGCATACGCTCAGGAGAACGACACTGCCGATGATGATCTTCCTCACGCCCGGGCTATCGGTGGTGACCGGCATAGGTGAACATTAGTCTCGATCAGGCATCACATCGTTCAATGATTTTGCCGAATAACTGAGAACGAATAACTAGTAACTCGTGAGTTCAACGAGCGACGAACTAGTTGGAGCCGCGCAAAATCTCGACGCGCGCGTGCGCAAATTGAAGTTCGCCGCGCCGGTCACGCACGTTTACAACCCGCTCGATTACGCCTGGCGCGCACACGAACTTTATCTCCGCCGTTATGGCAACACCCCGAAGCGCGTGATTTTTCTCGGAATGAATCCCGGCCCGTTCGGCATGGCGCAGACTGGAATTCCGTTCGGACAAATCGCCGCGGTGCGAGATTGGCTCGGTATCACCGCGAAGATCGACAAGCCGCGGAAGGAAAATCCGAAACGGCCGGTGCTCGGCTTCGATTGTCACCGCAGCGAGATCAGCGGCGAACGTTTGTGGGGATTATTTCAGAAACGCTTCGGCACCGCAGATAATTTCTTCCGTGAACACATCGTGATAAATTATTGCCCGCTCGCGTTCATGGAAGAGAGCGGCCGCAATCGCACACCTGATAAACTTCCACCGCGCGAACGGGAGAGACTTTTCGCCGCCTGCGACGAACATCTGCGCGAAGCGGCTCGGATCCTCCAACCAGAGTGGATCATCGGCGTCGGCGAGTTCGCAAAGAAACGTGCGATGTCGATCTTCCCCGAATCTCCGCCGCGCACTGGGCAGATTTTACATCCCAGCCCCGCCTGTCCCGCTTCAAACAACGACTGGGCCGGAACGGTTACGCGAAAACTGTGACCAAGCCGGGAAATTCCGTTCGGACTTCTTGGTTTCCGGATTCGATTTCTGTCTTGCTGGTCACAGGTCACTTGTCACCGGTCACTGGTCAGCCCGCTCGGCAATCGCGGCGACGACAGCAGTTTCCCGAATTCGCTCCACTTCTTTTCCGGATCAGCGCCGACTCGCTTCTCGATGTAACGCTTCACCATGTCTTCGCCGAGATTGTAGTTGATCACGTAACTGCGGTAGCGCTGGATGAACTTCACCCGTTGCTTCGCGCGAGGCGGCTCCATCACCGCGTACTTTTGCAGCCATTCCGCGGCCGCGTTCTCATCGATCTCGCCGTTGATCAATTTTCTCGCCGCTTCGTTCGCCGCGTAATTGAGGTCCTTCATCAAATCCTGCACCGCATA
>QHOZ01000155.1:0-396 GCA_003219495.1 Verrucomicrobiota bacterium
ATGGCTTGCGCTTCGACGGCGGGATTCCACCAGGGATCGTAGAGCACGACGTAACTCGCAGTCGTAAGATTCAGCCCCGTGCCGGCGGCGCGGAGGCTCAGAAGGAACACGGCGGGATTCGGGTCGTTTTGGAAGGCCTGGACAACCTCCTGCCGTTCCTTGGTCTCGCCCGTGAGAATGTGCGTGGCGATCTGCAGCTTCTGGAATTCGGCTTCGAGCAACTTCAACATCTGCACGAATTGGCTGAACACGAGCACCTTCTGGCCTTCCGCAAGCAGCGGCTCGAGCAACTCAAACAGCGTCTGCGTTTTGCCCGAATCGGAGTCGTTCCCGACGAGGCTCGGATGGCAGCAAATCTGGCGCAGGCGCGTGAGCGCGGCGAGCACGTGGATCTTG
>QHOZ01000155.1:479-4544 GCA_003219495.1 Verrucomicrobiota bacterium
CAGCGGCCGCAGCTTCGCGGAAAGCCGCCGCCGTGCGATGCGCTGAGCGAGTTGCGTTTCCTCGGTTCGCGGGGAGGCTCGCCCTCCCGAAAGGTCGCCCTTCGGCTCGTAAGTCTGGCTGAAGTGTTCCTGGTTGCCGAGATAACCCGGCTGCACGAAATCGACGATGCTCCACAAATCGAGCAACCGATTCTCCAGCGGCGTGCCGGTAAGCGCCATGCGCTGGCCGGCGGTGAGCTTCTTGACGGACTGCGTCACCTGCGCCGCCGGGTTCTTAATGAACTGCGCTTCGTCAAGAATCACGGCGCCAAAGCTAAATTTCTGCAGCGCTTCCCAGTCCCGGCGAAGCAGCGCGTAATTGGTCACGATCAAGTCGTTCTGCGGAATCTTTTTGCGGAGCCCGTGCCGCGCCGCGCCGCTTTCCAGCACGAGCACTTTCAGGTGCGGCGTGAACTTCTCCGCCTCGCGCCTCCAGTTGTGGAGGACCGATGCCGGACAGATCACGAGCGCGGGCTGGCGATGCTTGCCATTGCGCTGCTGCATCCAGGCAAGCCACGCCAACGTCTGCACTGTTTTGCCGAGCCCCATGTCATCCGCCAGGATACCGCCCAACTTCAGGTCGGTAAGGTGACAGAGGAAATCGAAGCCCTCCTTTTGATAGGGCCGCATATCGGCCTTGATCGAAGATGGCAACTCGATCTTCGGAACGCCTTCGAACGTCGAGAGGCGATCGCGCAGCGACTTGGCTTCGGGCGAATCGAGGAAGCGCTGGAAGGTTTGTTCATTGAGACAAGCGCCCTGTTGAAGGTTGACGCGCTGCGCGTCGGCGCTGAGTGAGTCGACGCCGAGATCGGCCATCACTTCGTGGGCTTCGGCGACGGCGTGCGTATCGAGCTCGATCCAGCCGGCGTCGGGGAGCTTCACGAAACGGCCGGTGGCGGCTTTCAGGCGTTCCAGATCGCCCGGGGTGAGCTTGAGGCCTTCCATCTCCCACTCGCCGGACACGGCGAACCAATCGATGCCGCTCCCACGCACAACGAGCTGCGGCTTAAGCTTGCGCGGGGCGAGGAACAGACGCTGGAAAGCCGGGTTGCCGAGATATTCGGCGTCCTTGGGTTTATCCGGCCATGCGGTAGCTAGGCTGCCGAGAAAAGGTTCATTCGCATCGCCGACCCAAACGCCCGGCTCTGTCGTGGCCGTTGGTTTGGCGCGGTTGCTCCGGATTCCATTCCTGGCCAGTCCAATGCCAGCGACTTTGGTCGCGATCGCTGCGAGCGAGAAGCCGCAGACGAACGGTATCCTCGTTCAGCTCGAACAGGAACTGAGGCAACGCTGCATGGGTAACACACAGTTGTTCCCAATCGATGCCGTTGCCAGCGCGTGAGCGTCGGAGTTGAGCGCGGAAACGATGGCTCAACCTGGTGACGGGCAGCGAAGACTTCTCCGTCCAATGCTCCAGCAGCGCGGGCGGCGGACTGTTGCGCAGCAAGTAAAAGGTGTGTTCGACCAACGCGAGGGACGGCTTGCCAGCGAAGAATTTCGCGTGGGTCAGCGGCACCGGGGCCTCGGGCAAATGGAGAACGTGCGTGAAATTAAGGTCGCCGTTATTTTGTTCGAGCGTCGGCACAAGTTCCGCTACGTGGCCGAGAAACTTAAGCGCGGGGCCTGGCTCCGGAGGACGGACCTCGGCCGCCGCCAACAAGTCAGGCTCGACGGAGTCTCGGCCCGCCTTTGAATCAGGACGATGCGGCGCGTGCCCGGCGCCGTTCGAGGAAATAATTTCGAGGCGGCCGCTCTGGCCCCATTGGGCGAGCCATTGCAGGAGCTGTACGCCGGAAAGGCAGACGGTCTCGCCTTCGGGAGCGTTGCCGCGATACGTTTCGGCAAGCCATTGGACGAATTCCCAATCCGCAGGGCTGAACAACTCCTGCTCGTGCGCCGAACGTTGGGTCAGCTCGAGGATTTCGGAAAGGGGCCGGAATTTGTCTCCCGTCCGGGGGCGAAAGAGGTTGAAATGGACTGCCAATTGGCAGAGACCGCGAAATTGGGGCGCGGGCTGCACGGTGCAGCAGACGCGGAGCCACGCGCGTGGGGCATCCAGGTGCGCCGGCGCGGGAGGAAAGAGCCAGTGTTCCAACTCCTGCACAATGCGGGCTTCATGCTCGGCCTGCTCGATTTCGGCGAGCCGATCGCAATTAGCGTGCGGGGTGAGTTCGGTCGGAATGGGCCGATTTGAACGCAGGAACAACAGCGCGAGTTGCTCGAGGCGATGCGTGCCTTGCGCGGACGCCACGCGCGCCCACCATTCCTGCCCGGCGAAGTCTTTTCGCGACAGGGAGAGTTTCTCGAAATAATCCTCGAGCAGGAGCCATGAGCGCTGACGATCTTCGCAGGCGGCGAACGCGCGGAGGATTTCCTCGCGCTCAGCTACGCGCGATTTGGAGTCGGCCAACTCGCGCCGCAGGTCCGCGAGCGCGCCATAAGTCTTTGAAAGCACCGTGTGGTGCGCATCATACTTCGTGCTGCTGGAGACGCGGGTGACGCGTCCATTTTTAGACCCGAGCTTCGACATGGGCAGCCTGGTGCATTTAATACGGCGGCACTCCATCTCGACATATTTCGCCCTCGCTGGTCAATCAGATAAAAAAAGTTTTTTGATGCTCTGAAAAAGAAAAGCTCGCGAGCACGCTCGCCCTCCCCACGAATTAAACTTGACCGATCCACTTGCGATCTTCCCAGACGGCTTTGATCGAAGTGAGATTGCGGCGATCGAAAATGGATTTGGCTGCGGCGCGGAAATTTCCTTTGCGGAAATTGTGATACGCATCGCTCGCGCTGATGGCGACGAATTGCAACACGCTGGGATCGCGATAGCAATCGATCATGCAGCGCGTGCAGCCGTCGCGAATGAGTTTGGAAGAATCGAATTCGTAGATGCTGCACATGGGCGTTTCCCAAAAATGGCAGCGATAGAGGTTGAGGTTCCAATCGAGGTAAAAGTATTTATGGCCGCCGAGGCAGCCGAACTTCTCGCGCTGGCCACGCAGGCGGCGCTGCATCTCGTTCAGCGACTCGGAGGGATTCACCACCGGGAAGTCACTGTTACGTTTCATCCGCTTGATTTTTTCGAAGACCTGAACGAGTTCCTCGGCACGATAACTGACGAGACTCGAATCGCTGAAGCTGAGGTAACTGGAGCCGAGGGTCGTGAGCGGATAACTGAAAGTGCAGCTTTCGAAGCCGAGTTCCCGCAGAAACGCGGGGAGTTTGTCGTAGTCGTCGATGAGCTTGCTGGCCGTAACGCTGGCGGTGGTCTGAATGCCGAGTCCGGCGAGCATTTCATTGGCCCATTTGATCTTTTTGCAGACGTCGGGCAGGCCACGATTTTTTTCATGGCTGACGACATCGTGGGAATCGATCGACATTATCACGCTGCTGAGCCCGTCGGCGGCAAGGCCGCGCATGTTCTGCTCGGTCCAGAGGGAACCGTTGGTGCAAATCATGGGCCGAATGCCGGATTCGGCTGCGTAACGGACCATGGCGAGAAGATCGCGATGCACCATCGGTTCGCCGCCGACAAAGAGGAGATACCGGATATGATTGCGGAGGGCGATGTCGATGACATCGCGCGCTTCCTTGAGCGTGACGCTGCGGCGCTGTTTCGGATCGAAGCGATCGACGGCGAATCCGCAGAAATCACAGCGGGCGTTGCAAATGTTCGTGATCGCGAATTGGAGATAACCGGGCCCGCCGTGTTGGAGAATCTCTTTAAAAAGTCCGAGCTTCGATTTTTTTGGCGCGATGACGGGCGGCAGAACCTCTTCCTGTGTACGCTCAGGCGAGCGCAACTGATCGTGCTCCAGCACCGTCGCCGCCATATCAAGCCGCCGAAGAGCGCGCCTCGGCAAGGTCTGTGCGACGCTGGGCCATGGTCTTGAAGAATTCGTAGCCCTCGCGCAAGCGGCGCACACATACGTCTTTGTCTTCGAGCATGGTCTTGATGATTCGCAGGATCGGACGCGGGCGCAAATAATATCGGCGATAAAAAGTTTCTACGGACTCGAA
>QHOZ01000154.1:0-3633 GCA_003219495.1 Verrucomicrobiota bacterium
AATAAATAAGCAGCGAACTGATCACCGCGGCGGCGCCGATGGCCAGGATGTGCTCGGCGGTGTAGGTGAGTCCGCGTGTCTCGGTGTTACGACTGTAACCGCCGACTATGTAAAGCGCCTGTAACAACACGACGAGACTTAGGCAATCGACCAGAACAAACTCAAACGGACCAACGAAGAACGCGTCCCGCCGCACGTAACCGACCAAGCCATAAAGCAAAACCCAGCAAACGATGTCGCACAGCGCGATAAAAAATCCGATGAGCCAGTCCTGCTGCCGGATACGGTCGACAAAACTGAGCGAGGCCGGCGCGGAGACGGCAATTGGTTGCCAGCTGGAAGTCTCGGCTGTCTCGTCGATTGCTTGGACCGCTTGGGATGTCTCGGTGGACCGCGTTGCGAACATTAATTTTCGACCGCAACCACCGTACAACAATCAGGCATCGGTGTCAGCCGGAAAGGGCTGTCGCGTTTGAAGTCAATCGCGCTCCATTCCTTTCCCGGCAAACTCCCCCGGCAGCTCGATCTTGTTTTGCGTGAGAAAACTTTCCAAGGCGAACAAACACCAGGAACGGTACCAGCTTTTCAATGGAATTGGGCTTTCGCGATTTATTCGCTGAAACACCTCGCCCCATTCGCCGGTCAGCCATTCTTTGAATGGAAACGCGAAACCTTGCTTGGGTCTTTCACGGACCCAGGCCGGAATTTCCGGGACCGCGGATAGCAACAGCCGTTTGTGCGGAGCCAGCCGCAGATTCGCGGGAATTTTTTGTAACATGCTGATTAGTTTCACGTCCAGAAACGGAACGCGCAGCTCAAGACTCCACGCCATGCTCATCACGTCGCTATCGCGCAAAAGCTGGTTGCGCATGTAACGGGCAATTTCGAGATAACTGACTTCATCCTGGAGAGTCGGCTGCGGCGGAACGAACAACGAAAGCTCTGAATCTCCAGTCATTGGATCGCATCCGAATCGGGGCAGGAGTTTGGAGACTTCGCGCGGTGTAAAGATTCCGCGCATCGCCCAGTAAGCCGCCGATGTAATCGGCAGATCTGTCAAAAAATGACCGAGACGATTTGTGCGCGACGAGACGAATGGTTGTTGGAACAGCTCACCCACGCCGCGTTTGATCGGATCGAGCAAGCGACTGGCACGCACCATTAAGGGAACAATTTGAAATGAACGGTAGCCTCCGAAGAGCTCATCGCCGCCGAGCCCGGAGAGAACGACTTTCAAGCCATGATCGTGAGCGAGCTTTGAAACGCAGAACGTGTTGAAGCCATCGATGCTCGGTTGATCGGATTTTTGGAGAAAGACAGGCAACAGTGATTTCGCAGTCGCCGAATCGAGCCGCCAATCGGAGTGTTCTGTTTTAAAATGCGCAGCGGTCCTGGCCGCGACGTCGCCCTCGTTGAACTGAGGATTATCAAATGAGATGCAGAACGTGCGCAGCGCTGCGCGACCACTGTGCGACGCCAGCGCAACCATAGTGGTCGAATCAATCCCGCCGCTTAAGAAAACCCCGACGGGAACGTCGCTAACCAAATGACGATCCATCGACTCCATCAGTGCGGCACGAACTTCCGGAATCGCCTCGCTCTCGGAAATGTTTTCTTCGCCGAATTGCAAGTCCCAGAACTTCGTGATGCGAGTCTGACCGTTGCGCCAGATCAGGTAATGCCCGGCCGGCAGCGCGCATACGCCTTCGATCAGCGTCAACGGCTCCGGCACCGCTCCGAAAAGAAGATAACCTTGGACCGCCTCAGGGCAGAGCTTCCGCGGGACGAGGCCAGACCTCAATAGCGCGCGCACTTCTGAAGCAAGCACCAGCGCGCCATCGTTTTCGAAATAGTAGAGCGGCTTAATTCCAAGCGCGCCGCGCGCAATGAAACATTCCTTTTCCAGTTCATCCCAAATTGCCAGGCCGAACATTCCCGCGAACTCGCGCACGCAGTCCGGACCGTAAAGCGCGTACATGCGCAAAATCACTTCCGTGTCAGATCCGGAGCTAAATATTTCACCTTCGCTTTCCAACTCCGCGCGAAGCTCTTTGAAATTGTAGATTTCGCCGTTGAAGACGAGCGTGTAGCGGCCGTCGGCGCTTTGCATCGGTTGATGACCGGCCGCACTCAAATCTTGAATCGCTAATCGCGTGTTCGCAAGGCCCGCGATTCCATCTCTCGAAATAAAATGGCCGCGATCGTCCGGACCGCGATGCTTCAGGTTGTTCTCGAACTCACGCAGGCGCGACTCCAGTTCGTCGGGGCTCAAGCGCGCGTTAATGATTCCGGCTATGCCGCACACAACGCGAAAAGCTAAAGGAAGATGCCGAAAAGGGAAACCCCTTCTACTTTTTCAGCTTCGAGCTTCAACAGTTCTAACCAAGGGCGCCAGCACTGCTTCGAGTTTCGCGCGAAATCGATCATACCCGTAGGCCTCGATTACTCGTGCGCGACGTTGCTTGTTTGCCTCGCTACCTCCACTTTGCTGCGAGCGATTGATGATGTTTTGCAGCTCCGTTGCGATTTCGCTCACGCTGTCGGGATCGACTAAAGCGCCGAGTTCGCCATTCAACACCGCATCGACTGATCCGTCCTTGTTCCCGGCGAGTACAGGCTTGGCGCAGGCGAGCGCCTCCAAAAAAACGATTCCGAAGCCTTCCCCTTTACTCGGCATGACAAAGACGTCGCACAAATTGTAATGACTGCGCAATTCGTAGTCCGTTACGTACCCAGCGAGTATAACATTGTCGCTTACGCCTGATTCGCGGATCAATCTTTCCACGCGCGGTTTGTCCGGTCCGCGACCGCCCAGCACGTAGCGCACATTTGGATATTGCGAGCGCAAGATCGGAAGCGCACGCAGGATTTGATCGTACCCTTTATAACGCTCCGCACTGGCCAAACGCGCGATTGTCAGAATGACCGGTTGACTTGGCTTCAGACCGTAACGTTTCAACAGATAATGAGGTTTGGGTTGAGGATAAAATTGTTCCGGATCGAATGTGTTTGGCAGAATTGAAATTCTCTCCTCTTCGATCCCCAAAGCGGCAGCCATCCGGCGCCGGGTGAATCCGCTCACCGCCAGAAGAACATTCGCCGCGCGAAGTGCCATCGATACTGGCTGACTGCGAACTTCCCAGACTTCGACGCCGTGCCCAACTGCCGCGTACGGAACACGCACTGATTTCTGCAACCAATGCGCCACCGGAGCAAAGTTGACGTGCGAAGTGATGATGAAATCAGGACGCTCGCTGACCGCCGCCCGAAACAACGTCTCCGCGAACGACGCGGTCCGGAGATATCGATGCCACCACCCCGACGGAACGAATTTGTCGGCCGGATCCGATCGCGCGTCGGGATAGGAAGTATCGTTTTTGGAAAACACCGAAATGTGCGCATCCGGAAAAACATCCCGCAACCCGCGCACCAGAAAACGCGAGAAGGTCTGGATCCCGCCGATCGCAGATGCGTAATCCGGCACCCAGACGTGAATCTTCATTGCCGGTCACGCCTTAGCAGCAATTCCTTCGATAACAACATTTCGGCGGCCGTTCGCTGAAAGACGTAAACCCACCCCGGCCATCCGTCGAAAATCAGGCCGCGCATGAAAAGTGTGTAAAAAAACATAGC
>QHOZ01000154.1:3682-5231 GCA_003219495.1 Verrucomicrobiota bacterium
CCCATCCGTCGAGAATCAGGCCGCGCATGAGAAGTGTGTAATAAAACATAGCGGGCGGCGCGAAGAAGATCGCGCGGCGCAATTTGTCCGGCGGACTCAACTCATTGAATGGTTGCGCGCGTAAATGTGCCGTCTCCAGCTTCACATATTTTTTTTGTTCAGCCATCCAGCGACCGAACGGCTTTCTATCGTCGTGATAGATCTTTCCTTCGAGTCTTTCGATTCGACCTTTCACCTCGACGCGGTGTCCATGACCTTCATCACGACAGTGAGCGAGGCCACGTCGATAAAGAACTGTCCTGCTAGGATACACTGTGCCGCGCAACGGTTTTCCGCCAATGCAATAGATGAAGTCGCCCGAATATCCGGCAACGTCCGCGGGGGGCGTTAGCTGCTGGATTTCTTTTGCCAGCTCCGGCTGAAGGATGTAATCCGCATCGAGCGATAGCACCCACTCAGTCTCGATTTGGCTTAGCCCGAAATTGCATTGGTCTGCGAACGAAAGGAACTCTCGCTGAACGACCCGAATGTTCGGATGACAGCTACGCGCGATATCCAGCGTTAGATCGGAACTGAAGCTGTCGATGATCAGGACATTGTCGATCCAGCGGATCGCTTCCAGCGTGCGACCAATATTTGATTCTTCGTTTTTGGTTAGAACCAGCGCGGTAAGCGAAATCATTTAGTCCCGCTGAGAATAGTATCATAAAGAGTCCTAAGTTGACGACCGACAGAGTCGGAGCCGTACCGTTCGATTGCGAGTCGCTCCCCGTTAATCGACAAGCGCCCGGAGACCTCCAAATCTGTGAGCATTCGGTAAATCGCGTTCGCGATTTCATGCGCCTCAGTTTTCACAACTAAGCCGGCATCGTTTGTTCCAATTTCGTCACTGAGGGCTACGTTTTCGCTAACAATGACTGGAACACCACACGCGATCGCTTCGGCGGCCGCGATCCCGAAATTTTCCGAATAGGATGGTAAAACAAAAACATCCGCGGCCGCGAACGCCGCGGCCTTTAACGGGCCATCCAAATGGCCAGTCCAAACCACAGCCTGATCGATCTGGAATTCCTTCATGCGCTCGTGAAGGCTATCCAAGTAGGATGCTTCTCCGTCTCCGGCGATTACCAGAATTACGTCTTTCAGTTGCCGGTGCACATTCGCGAAGGCTTCGAGTAGGCGCTCGATCCCCTTTTTCGGATCGATTCGCGATAGAAAGAGAACAACGCGTTTGTTGTTCGCCTGCGGAAATCGTTGACGAAAAGCCGCGGCATCACCCTTCTGTTGCTCTACCGGCAACGGGATTACGACTGAGCGCTGGCTCGCAACTTCTTCGCTGATGCTACCAGCTTCGCGTCTCTCGGCATCGGAGGTGTAATGGATTGCCGCCGAATGTCGTAGAATCCGCCATTCAAAAAGCGGCATGGACAACTTCTTCAAAAGAGGGCGCCAATTTTCGAGACCATATTTATTTAGGACACCGAGCGGGCGGACAACGTATGGCACTCGTTTGCGATGAGCATAATGCGCGGCAACCGTGCTGCTAAAA
>QHOZ01000156.1 GCA_003219495.1 Verrucomicrobiota bacterium
AACGATGACGTGGCTCTGTGTGTAGTTATAGCGGTAGCCGAAGTGGAAATTGATCGGGGGCGGCGCGGTTTGATCGAACATTTCCTTCAGCTTCGGTTGGTAATGTTGTTTGAAGAGCTCGATCGGGCCAACGTAATTGCCGAAGACGCGAACGTTCCACTTCTGCGGATTGAAAGACGTAATCGGAATGCCGGCGTCGTCCTGCACAATTGTTTTGCTGTGATCGAGAATGAAATCGCGGATATGATTGAAGCCGCCTTCGAACATCAAATAGGACGACGCTTTTAGAAAACTGCAGCCGAGGCCGAACTTACCGCAAAATTTCAGAAATCCCGACGCTGCGAGACCGCCGTCGGAAATATCAGTGTTGAAATAATAAAGGGTTTGTTCCTGACCGGTGCGATTGTTGGCGTAGCGAATGCGCACGCCCGGATTTGAGCCTCCGCGTCCTTCCACAAATTCACCACTGCCGCTCAACGAACCGTAAGTCACGTCCCGGATCGATTTGTCGGCGCGGGCGAGAAACACGTAAAGGATCGGCAGCACGCCTTTGAGCTCCTGCGAGTCGAGACTAACTCTCATGTCCTTCGTGATGAAAAAACTGAAACGGAGAGACGACTGCATCGCTTCTTCGAGATTGTGAAGTGCGCCGCCAAGATTCTTGATGCGCATGGGGTCGGGCGGCGGTCCCATCGCCTCCTTGCCGCAAAGAACGTAAACCTCGGCCTTGGGAAACATTTGATCGACATAAAGAAAATCGGGACCGCTGAACATGTAGAACGCGACCGGAATTTTCTCGCGTGATTCGGAAAGATATTGCGTCTCCCAGTTATGGAGCCGGAGCAATTGCTTCATATTCATTTTCGCAAATGTCTTTTCGAAAAAGGCGGCATGTTCCTGCCAGGCGGGATCGTTGGTTAGTGGAATGAGCTGCGAATTTTTTGGCAGCGGCATCCCGGCGAGAAACCGCGCGACTTCGTCCGCGGGCGACAACGTTGAGCGCCACTTTACCGGATGGCGTGGCGGTATCGTGTAGCCATGGCCATCTTATGCCGGGTGGTGGCGTTGGTTTCGTTGATACCGGTGTTGGTGCTACTTGTGCCTGTCGTGCCGGTTTTGCAGTTGGCGCCGGCATTGGACTCTGTTGCCTGGACGATTCACGGTCCCACGGCCATTCAAACGCTGACGCAGTCGCGAGCAGAATGAAGATCGACAGCGTCGCGAAAATAATTTTAGACGGTCGAAATTCGTTCATTCGCGAGCACTGACGCGTCTACCGGCGCAGAAGTAAAGTAGTAATCCCGCGAGCGCGGTGCCGAGTCCGGCGAGTGATTCGGACGTTTTGGATTTCAAAAGATAAATCATCATCCAAATGGTAATGGCGGAGAAAATGATTGGCGGAATGGGATAGAACCAGACGCGATAAGGTCGCGGAATATTCGGTTTCGTCGCGCGCAGAACAATTACGCCCGCAACGGTGAGCAAGGAACAGAGCAGCAGCGAGAATTGAATGTAAATGACGACCAGCTCGAATTTGCCCGTCCACAAAAGCACGGTCACGATGAGTAACTGCACGACGACCGCGTTCGCGGGAACACCGGCTGCGTTCTTGCGACCGAGAAATCGCGACAGCCAATGATCTTCGCCCATCGACATCGTCACACGCGGACCGATCCACGTCATCGAGCTGATCGCGGAGATTAAACCGAGACAAATGATGCCGCCGACCACGCGACCGCCGTTCTCGCCGAAAATGTGTTTGCCCGCGATAAGCCCGACTTCAACCTGCCCGCGGAGCTCGGCGATTGGCGTGCTGATTAGAAACACCGCATTCAAAAGAACGTAGGCAACCATGACGATGAGGGTGCCGACCAGAAGCGATCACGCGTTCCAACCGGAATACGAATACATCACGTAAACGAGCGCGACGGCGAACGCGCCCGTAAAGATCGACATCGTATCGGCCGACTCAGGCAGAAACGCGATCGGCTGGGTCGGCGGAAGCAACATTCCCGCGACGATGAGCGCGCCAATCAAAATCAATTTAACGATCGTCCAGACATTTTGGAACGCGCTGCCGAGACGCAGATTTCCAAAATGGAAAATCGCAGTGATCCAAACCAGGATGAAGGAAAGCGCGACCGGCGAACCAAAGTTGAAGACGCCTTGGAAATATTTTCCAAACGCCATCGCCGCGAGCGCGATCGGCGCGGCGAAACCGACTGTCGCAGAAATGAATCCGGCCATGAAACCAATCGCGGGGTGATAAATTTCGGAGAGAAAATGATATTCGCCGCCGGAACGAGGAAGCGCGGCGCTGAGCTCACCGTAACAAAGTGCGCCGCAGAGAGCTGCGATTCCTCCGACGATCCAGAGCATGAGCAGCGCGAAACCGGATTGAAGATCGATAACTTGAAAACCGAGACTGGTGAAGACGCCGGTGCCGATGATGTTGGCAATGACGATTCCGCAGGCGGTGAAAAATCCGACGGTCCGCGGCGGCGCGGAGAAGTTACTCATCTCGCGCAGACCATTGCATCGTTAGGCAGATTCGCCAATTGATTGACGATCTCGTTTGTCAGAACCGCGTTCGCACGCGATTTTGCATTCATGGCAAAACCAATTCTCTCCCTGGAAACAATGACACAGTTGGCGGTCTTTTTGGAAAATCGCCCCGGCGCATTGGCGCGCGTCTGCGAAGCTCTCGCGAAAGCCGGAATCAACATTCTTGCGATGACCGTTGCCGACACGGTGGATCATTCGGTCATTCGAATGATCGTGAGTGATCCGACCAAAGCGCTCATGCTTTTGGGAGAACGCGGCGTGCTCGCATTCGAGAACGATGTGCTTTGCATCGACGCCGCGAACGAAATGGGCGTGCTCGGAAAAATCGCGGACGCGCTCTCGCGGATCGATGTGAATATTGAATACGCCTACTTCGCTGCGGGGCTCACTTCGCCGAAGGGCTGGATTATTTTGCGGCCATCGAATGTTGAGAAAGCGCAGCTCGCCTTGAGCGCGCTCTGAGCTGAACCGATTTCAGATTCCGGTCGGCTCGTTCGTTCCGCGCCATTCGTGACGCGCTTCAGCAATGAGAGGAGCAAGCGCTAGGTAAAATCGGACGACGTAGATGAGATAGCCGACGAACGCGGCGATTTGCGCCGCGATCAGCCAAATGTGTCCGTTCTGCACGAGGAAAAAGTCCGGCCGACTGCGGACCGCGAACAAAAACGCCAAATTGAGAATGAAAACGCCCGGGAGCAAAACTGCGATGTTCATCCATTGATCGCGAAGAAGGCGCGCGGACAATTTGTTGCTCACTGCGCCGGCGCTGTCGCGCATGCGCGCACGAATTAATCGTAAATCGTAAACGAACAACGTCCAACCGATCGCGATAAACGCCGCTCCGAAACCGAACCAGCGCGCCCGTTTCCCGAGTTGCGCAAACAGAATCGCATCGACCAGCGCGCAGGCGATGTAGAGAAAATTGTGGCCGAACTCGAGCGGCCAGCGAATCACGGTGATGATGTGCAACACCGCGCGCGACCAAAAAACGAAGATCACGAGCAAGCCGGAAATGACGTACGGCCAAAAAAATAGCTGCCAATTGGAAATAACGTCGCGCGCGTTTTCAATCAAAACGGTCAGCGCGACGCCTTGGATGATGCTGACGAGCGTGAGCTCGATCTCCACGATCATTGAATCGAGCTCGGAGCGAGCGGCGGAGAATTTCATTGTCGATCTTGCGGGGTCGAATCGGGATCTTGCCGGTACCCGGCCAAAATTTCGAGCAACTTCGGTGAGCCGGTCGCGAGCGGTTGCAAATCGCGGATGACGTTCGTGGCATCAGGGGTCTGCGCGAGAAATGAAAGCGCGATGCGCAACTTTTGTTCGTGCTCGGATTTCGTCGGCTTCAAAAGCAACGCATAAGCGAACTGCTGCGTGGCAGTTTTAAAATCACCGATCTCGCCCGCGGCGAGGCCGATTCGATAATGAAGATCGGGGTCGAAGGGCGAAAGCGCGATTGCATCGCGGCCAGCTTTCACCACGTCTTCGGACCGGCGCAGTCCGCGCGCCGCGCCGAAGAGAAGGTCGTAGACTCGCGCGTCTTCCGGCAGCAACTCCAGCGCGCGGTGCGCTTCACTCATCGCGCGCGTGAGGTCGCCGCTTTTTCCAGCGCTGACGCCCAATTGCAAATGACAATCGCCGTTGGCGGAATCGAGCTTAAGACAACGCTCACATTCGGCAATCGCCTTATCGGAAGCGCCCGTTTCGTCGAGCACAGCCGCGAGCACGTAAGCTGCCTCGGGGTTCGACGGATTCATTGCGACCGCGGCATTCGCTTCGGCAATCGCGCGATCCGGTTGCGATTGCGTGATCAATCGCAATGCGCTGTAAACGTATTGTTCAGGCGTTCGTCGAATCCAAATCGAAGCGAAACTGTTGACGCTGACGAAAATCAAGAGAGCAAAGATCGACATTCGCAGGATGCGCGAGCGCGAGCTCAACGTTTCCAACCCAAGCGCCACAAACGCACAAAACGGAACGAGCCCGGCCAAACCATAAAACGCCTTCACTTGCGCGTAGGAAGGAACACGCAACGTCATGAAGATCAGCGCGACTGCGATTGTTGCGGAAAAAGCGATCAGTAAAAACCAAGGAGCCGAAATTTTTCTCGCGAACCGATAGAGCGCGATCGCGGCGCCGATCAGAACGAGAAGCGTGGGAATGATCGCGAGCCAATAGCCGGTAATCATCAAATTGTAATTCCATGGCGTGCGCGAAAGGATTCCCGCTAATCCGCCGCCGAGACTATCGCCCCAAAGCGTCGAATAAATTCCGGCCGCGAATCCGTTGAATCCGCTGAACATGGGAGCGATGAGAGATCGGCCAAAGCGAAAATAATCCGCCGCGGTGTGAAAACCGGGATCCTGCCACCACGGAAATCCAAGCACCGGATCCCAGTTTCCAACGATCGGCGTTCCGAAATGCCGCCAGATGCGAAGGTAATGCCAGCCGCAAACGAGCAGGATCACAGCGGTTGTAGAGCCAGCCGCGCGCACCCATTCTGAAATCGGCGCGCGTTCTTGCCAAAGCTTGATCGCCAACGCGCCAATGAGCGACGGGAGCAAGAGCAGACTCGTCGCTTTCGCCAACATCGCCGCGCCAACACAAATGCCGAGCACGATGGATTGCCAAAGCGAGACGCGTTCGCTCCTCAGCGCGTGCAATGCGAAGTAGATCGACATCGTCGCAAGCGTCGCGGCGCACACTTCGTTCGTGACGTAATGCGAGAGATAAAGCTGCATCGGCGAGAACGCCGCCATGATCAGTGCGGCCATTTGCGCGAGCGGGTTGCGCGGCAAAAGCAGGCGCAAGCTAAGAAAAGCGAAGACGAAATTCGCGATTCCGAAGAGCATCGTGAGCCCGCGAAGGATAACGACCGCGGCCGCGTCGCCGGTGGAAAGATGAAAGGTCGACAACAAACCTGCCGAAAGCGCGTAAAAAAGCGGCGGCTGGAACATTTCGTAGCCCTCGTTCGGCAACGGTAGCGCGCCGCGGTCCTGGATGTACTTAATATAAGCGACGTGATCTTTGAAATCGTAGCCGCTGAGAAACGGCAGCGTCTTCGTGTTATTCCAAAACAGAATCGCCCAGGCGAAGCAGCAAACGACGACCAGGAGAAATGCTACGCCGCGGGAAAGATCGACATCGTCCGTGCGAATCCAACGGCTGAGGGCAATCGCGCCGCCCGCCGCAAGAATTCCGAAAAATATCCAGGCTGGCCAAACTCTCGGAATGACGTCGAAGATTCTCTCGCCACCCGCGAGCGGATTGCCGTGACCGGGCTCTCGCGGAACCGAAGCGAGCGCGGCATTGCGCCATGACGAACCGGCGATCGACGACTCCCATTTGGCGTCCGTGCTCAGGGCGGTCGAGTCTGCGACCAATCTGAGCCAGAGCGCAGGCGGCGCGTCGTTGTTGAAAACACGCGCTTCCATTTTGTTCTCACCCGCGCGCAGGAATTTCGCGACGTCCAAGATTGACGTCTGTTTCCAATTCGGGACCGAAGTTACGGGAACCGGCTGATCGTTGATCCTCAACGCAACTCGTCTTGCCGCGCGAAACTCCAGCCGCGCACTCGTTGTTGGCGA
>QHOZ01000157.1 GCA_003219495.1 Verrucomicrobiota bacterium
TGTCGCAGAACAACGATAACAACGCGTGGATGACGCAGCTGCTCGGTTTCGGCACCGGCACGGTCAACTTCTTCGGCCGCTACGCTTACATCGGCGAAGGCAAAGAAGGCTTGCACGCCGTCGTTTGGACCGAGGCCGACGAACCGCAGGCCGTGATCGGAAGTCATTTGCAATCGATCGCCTACCCTGCGGATTACAAAAAGCATCTAGATAACGGTTCGCTTCTGACCGAAGCGTACGAACACAGCGGTCACGACATTCAGGATATCTGGCTGCGCGGCGAATATCTTTACACCGCGAACGGTCCCGGCGGTTTCGAAGTTTTCGACGTCGCCAATATCGACCAGAAAGCATTTTCAGAACGCATCGTCAGCTCGCCGGTCTCGCCGCTCGGTCAACGGACGCGGATTCACACAAAGTTTGCGACGAGCATTGCCTTGCCAAGCACGCTCGCGCTCGATCCCGCGCGCCAACATCTTCCCGAAAACGAAGAGCAGCCGATCGATCTCTTCTACGCTTATGTTTTCATCTCGGATCGCGAAGAAGGACTCGTCATCAGTAACGTCGCCACGTTGGTCGATGGAAATCCGGACAACAATTTCCTGAAGGAGGGCGAGACGCTTCGTTTCAATCCAAACGGCGCGCTGGCCGGCGCAACGTTTGTCGCGGCGACTGGACATCGGCTTTACATGACAACGCCGCGCGGCTTGTTCGTTGTCGATGTTTCGGACGCGGCGCATCCGCAAATCGTTGGCGAACTGACAAACGGTTTTCTGCGAAACCCGCGCTCCATCGCGATTCAATTTCGTTACGGATTCATCACCGACGATGACGGATTGAAGATCGTCGATCTCACCGAACCGACGCGGCCGATCCCGCTCCCGCGTTCGACGCTGCGATTAAATCACGCGGGACGT
Source organism: Verrucomicrobiota bacterium (assembly GCA_003219495.1). The sequence continues at coordinate 918 of QHOZ01000157.1, forward strand.
TTGTACGTTGCGCGTACGTACGCTTACGTCGCTAACGGTCCGGAAGGACTCGCGATTGTCGATGTTGAAAATCCTGAGCGGCCGCGTCTCGATCAAATGTTCAATGCCGGCGGCGCGTTGAACGACACGCGCGCGGTGCAGATCGGCAGCGTGAGCGCGTCGGAGTTCGCGCTCGTTGCTGACGGACGAAACGGATTGCGCGTTGTGCAATTGATTTCGCCGGACACAGTTCCCGGCGCGCAAGGATTCAGTCCGCGACCTAATCCGAAATTGATCGCGACTTATCCGGCAAAAGGCGAAACGATTTGCGTCTCGCGCGGCCTCGAACGCGATCGCGTCGTCGATGAAACCGGCGGACAAACCGTAGTCTTCGGCCGGCGCGGTGCGCGCCCGTTTCATTTAGACGAAATGGATCGCTTCTATCGAAGATCGACATCGGACGAAGGAAAGAACGTCGTCAGCAAAAGCGATTTGTATTTTGTCGAAGACGTCACGATGTCGGGCGGCGTGTTGACGACGAAGAACGGCGAAGTTCTTACGCCGCTTCCAACACCGACGCCCGCGCCGCAGCCAATGATGTCACCGACCGAACCGGAAGTTGAACCGAGCGTGATACCCACGCCCAAATAGATTGCGCCGCTCATTCTGATTTAGTACAACGCAAGACATGGCGGACAAAAACAGCAAGCAGCCTCTGAATGTTCCCGGAGCGTGGTACGTCGACACGACTTGCACGATGTGTCGGACTTGTTTGGAAGAAGCGCCGAATCTCCTCAAAGTGAACGACGACGAGACTGCCGTCTATTTTGCGAAGCAACCTGAAGGCGATGCTGAAACCGCCGCCGCGCAGCGTTCGATGGAAGTTTGTCCGACACTCGCAATCGGCAACGACGGTTAGCTAACATCGACAACCGATGCCCGGACCTTACACGCGCGCGAATCCATTTCCGGCGAAGGTCGCGGTCAATCGCAGTTTGTGCGGCGAAGGCTCTGACAAAGACACGCGCCATTTCGAGCTCGATCTCAAAGGCTGGGGTTTGAACTACGAAGTCGGCGACTCGATGACGGTCTGGCCGACGAACGATCCCGCGCTCGTTGACGAGATCACCACGCGGATTGCTGCCAAAGGCGATGAAACCGTTAAAGGCCCTGCCGGCGAGAAACCATTACGCGAAGTTTTGTTTCGCGATTGCCGAATCACGCAAACGGCGCCGAAGTTTTTGCAGGCGATCGCGGCGAAAGCGGTTAACGGCGCGCCGTTGCTGACCGAACTCCTTAAACCCGAACGCAAACAAGATCTCGATACTTACTTGTGGGGAATGGAAGTCGTCGATTTTCTAATCGAGCATCCGTCGATCAAATGGACGCCGCAGGAATTCGTCGACACGCTCGCGAAACTTCTGCCGCGCATGTATTCGATTTCATCGAGCCTGAAGGCGCATCCGGATCAGGTGCATTTCACAATCGACGTCGTGCATTACGAAAGCCGGGGGCGAATGCGCAACGGCGTTTGTTCGACGTTTCTCGCCGAGCGCGCGAAGGCCGCGCCGGTCCCGGTTTTTCCAAACAAGTCGCGGTTTCGCCTTCCGGAAGACGGCTACACGCCGATCATCATGGTCGGTCCCGGCACCGGCATCGCGCCGTTTCGCGCGTTCTTGCAAGATCGACAATCAACCGGTGCGAAAGGAAAGAACTGGCTCCTTTTCGGATCGCAACACGCGCACTGCAATTATTTCTATCAAGACGAGCTCGAGAAAATGAAGAGCGATGGGTTTCTGACAAAACTCGAGTGCGCATGACGCGAAGGAGAAATCGTACGTGCAGCACAAAATGTTGAACTGCGGGGACGAAGTTTGGAAATGGATCGACAGCGAGGGCGCTCACTTCTTTGTGTGCGGCGACGCCCGTCGCATGGCGAAGGACGTCGATGCCGCGCTGCGAAAAATCATTCAGGAAAAAGGCGGCAAGTCGGAAGAGCAAACCAACGAATACGTTGAGAAAATGAAAGCCGACAAACGTTACAAGCGCGACGTCTACTGAAATTTGCGGCGAACGCTGATCACCGCTAAAAGATCAGGATGTCAGAAGTCAGTGCACCGCCAAAACCCGCTGCGTCGCAGTGGACTCGTCAAAATCCGTTTCCCGGAAAGCTTGTCGTTAATCGGCGGCTCAGCACGGACGAGTCCGAAAAGGACACGCGCCATTTCGAGATCGAGCTAAAGAACTGGGGACTCAGCTTTGAGCCGGGCGATTCGGTCGCCGTTTATCCGACGAACGACCCAAAGCTCGTCCACGAAATCATTCATGCGCTCGGCGCGAAAGGCGACGAATCAGTCACGGCGGCCAAAACTCAGAAGCCGTTGCGCGACGCGTTGCTGAAAGATTTTTCGATCACTCAACCGACACCGAAGTTTTTGAAAGCGATCGCGGAACGCGCGTCAGCCGCGCCGATGCTCAAGGAATTGTTGCACGCGGACCGCAAGCACGATCTCGAAAACTTTTTATGGGGCGCGGAAGTAATCGACTTCCTGCTCGATCACCCATCCGCGAAATTCACGCCGGAAGAATTTGTCGCACTGATGACGAAGTTGCAGCCGCGCTTGTATTCGGTCGCGTCGAGCCTGCGGGTTTTCCCCGATCAAGTGCATTTCATTGTCGATGTTGTGAAATACGAGAGTCGGGGTCGCGTGCGCAAAGGCGTCGCTTCAAGTTTCATGGCGGAGCGCGCGGACAATGTTCCCGTTCCAGTTTATCCCAGCTCTGCCAAACATTTTCACATGCCGGAAGATCAAAGCATTCCGCTGATCATGATCGGTCCCGGCACAGGCGTGGCGCCGTTCCGCGCGTTTTTGCAGGAGCGTCAGGCGATTGGCGCGAAAGGAAAGAACTGGCTCTTCTTCGGAGCGCAACGCGAGAAGTGCGATTACGCGTATCGCGAGGACTTTCATCAGCTGAAACAGGACGGAATTCTCACACGCATCGATTGCGCATTCTCGCGCGATCAGGCGCACAAGATTTACGTGCAACATCGGATGCTCGAGAACGGGGCCGATATTTGGAAATGGATCGATGGCGAAGGCGCGCAGTTCTTTGTTTGCGGCGACGCGCGACGGATGGCGAAAGATGTCGATGCCGCGCTACGCAAGATCGTTCAGGAGCAAGGCGGGAAATCCGAGGACGAAGCGAACGCTTACGTCGAACAGCTTAAGAACGACAAACGCTACAAGCGCGACGTGTATTAGATCGACATCGGCGCGCGATTGAGTTCAATCGCTACTCGCATGATGAAGTGGGGGCTGTGTGCGCTGTTACTACTTTCACAAACCGCTCTCGCTGGTCTCGAGAAATACTCGCCGCTCGTTGTCGCTGACCAAAATCCCAGCGCGCCCGCGCCGACAAACGCGATTCGCGTCACTTATCTCGGCGTAAACGGTTTTCAATTCGAAACGGATGATCATGCTCTTCTTGTCGATCCGTATTTCACGCGAGTCGGCTTGTGGGCTGGCGCGCTGAATGAGCGAATCGCATCCGATCCGAATCGAGTTGCCGAAGGTTTGAAACACGTTCGGCCCAACGTCGACGCGCTTCTGGTGACACACGCACATTTCGATCATTTGCTCGACGCGCCTGAAATTATGCGGCGCACGCATGCGCGACTTATTGCCGGACCGACCGCGGTTCGTCTGGTGACGTCGTTCGGAATTTCCGGAACTTCATGCAGAGCGGTGAAACCGGGAAGCGCTCAACGCATCGGTCCCTGGATAATCCACGTTTTCGCCGGGCAACACGATCGCCTCTTCGGCAAAGTTCCGTTCACTGGAAAGCCCGCATTATCAAAGCCGGTGAAAGCGTCCGACTGGGCTGTCGGCGAACCGCTCGCGTTTGTGATCGAAGCCTCCGGCAAACGAATTTACATCGATTCGGGCGGCGTTCCGGGATCTCTGCCGGACGCGCGCATCCACAACGTCGATCTTGCAA
>QHOZ01000160.1 GCA_003219495.1 Verrucomicrobiota bacterium
AATCCAGTCTTTTCGGCGCGATCGAAGAGCATTCGATCACTTCTTCAACGCGACTTCGAACGGCGCGCCGGTCTTGGCCTTAATCTCGTCCACGCTCGCGTCGGAATGAATCTCCGTAAGCACGAGGCCGCCGCCTTCTTTCACTTCGAACACGCACAAGTCGGTGATGATGAGATTGACAACTCCGAGTCCGGTGATCGGCAGCGTGCATTGTTTCAAGATCTTCGGGCTGCCGTCCTTAGAGGTGTGCTCCAACACCGCAACGACGCGTTTCACGCCGGCCACCAGATCCATTGCGCCGCCGGGCCCCTTGATCATCTTTCCGGGAATCATCCAGTTCGCGATGTCGCCGCTGTCGGTCACTTCGAACGCGCCAAGAATCGCGAGATCAATATGTCCGCCGCGAATCTGTCCGAACGAATCTGCGCTCGAGAAAAAGGCTGAGCCCGGCATGGTCGTGATCGTTTGTTTACCGGCGTTGATGAGATCGGGATCTTCTTTGCCCGGCTCTGGAAACGGACCAATGCCTAACAAACCGTTCTCGGATTGCAGCGTAACGTGAATTCCTTCGGGGATGTAATTCGCGACCAGCGTGGGAATCCCGATGCCGAGATTGACGTAGTAACCGTCGCGCAATTCTTGCGCCGCGCGCTTCGCCATCAAATCCCGAACCGGCGATGAAGTTTTCTTGTTTGGATCCGCGCCTTGAACGGTTCGGAATTCAATCCGCTTTTCGTACTTAGCGCCCTGAATGATTCGATTCACAAAAATCCCCGGCGTGTGGACTTGATCCGGATCGAGCTCACCGATCTCGACGAGCTCCTCGACTTCGGCGACGCAAATCTTTCCGCACGTCGCGATCATCGGATTAAAATTCCGTGACGTTTTGCGGTAGATCAGGTTGCCGGATTTATCGCCCTTCCATGCTTTGACGATCGACAACTCGGCGGTGATTCCTGGCTCGAGCACATATTCGCAGTCGCCAAATTTTTTCGTCTCTTTGTTTTCGGTGAGTTTCGTCGCGAATCCGGTGCGCGTGTAAAATCCTGGAATGCCGGCGCCGCCGGCGCGCAATCGCTCCGCGAGCGTCCCCTGCGGAATCAGCTCCAGTTCGAGCTCACCCGCGAGAACTTGGCGCTCGAACTCCTTGTTCTCGCCAACATAAGACGCCATCACTTTTTTCACCTGTCGCGCCGGCAGCAAAATCCCCATGCCGAAGCCATCCACGCCGGCGTTGTTGCCGACGATTGTCAGACCTTTGATTCCGCTTTCATGGACCGCCGCGATCAGATTCTCGGGGATCCCGCACAAACCGAAACCTCCAGCCGCAATCGTCATGTTGTCGTGAAGCAGGCCTTCGAGCGCCGCTTTCGCGTCAGGGTAAACTTTGTTCATGCAAAAATGATTGTGCGCAGTTTTCGGCTGCAGGGCAACCGCGACAACTGCTTGCCGACGTGATTTTCGTCAGCAGATTGAACGTTCAATTCATGGCCACCACACTTGCTCACCAACTCGCCGAATTCGCCTGCACGCTGCGCTTCAACGATCTCTCCAAAGAAGTCGTTCACGAAGTAAAGCGTCGCGTGCTCGATTCCATCGGCTGCGCGCTCGGCGCCTGGAATGAAGAGCCTTGCAAGATTGCGCGCAAAGTTGCTTCCGATTTCTCAGCGAAGAAAGGATCGACAGTCATCGGAACACGCCACAAGGCGCCGCCGGATTGGGCGGCGTTCGCGAACGGCTGTTGCATTCGTTATTTCGATTACAACGACACTTACCTTTCGAAAGAGCCGGCGCATCCGAGCGACAACATCGCGGCGACGATGGCGATCGCGGAAAGTCTTGGATCGAGCGGACGCGAATTCATCACTGCGACCGCGCTCGCGTATGAAGTGCAATGCCGGTTGTGTGACGCAGCGAGTATTCGCGCGCGGGGTTGGGATCATCCGACCTACGGCGATTTCTCGACCGCGCTCGGTTGCGCCAATTTGATGGGGCTTAATGCCGAGAAAACACGCCACGCCGTGAACATCGCGGGTGTGGCTTGCGCGGCGATGCGCCAGGCGCGCGTCGGCGAACTTTCGCACTGGAAGGGTGTCGCCTTCGCGAATGCCGCGCGTCACGGAGTTTATGCGGCATTGCTCGCACGCGCTGGAATGACCGGCCCCGCGCCGATCTTTGAAGGCCAAATGGGTTTTGAAAAACAACTCGGCGTCGCGCTTGGAAACGTGGGCGAGAAATTCGTGAAACGCACGGACGCAAAGACTCCGAATGAAGGCACGGCCGCGATGATTCTGAACACGAGCATCAAATATTGGCCGGCGGAATATCACAGCCAGAGTGCGGTCGAGGCTGCGTTGTTCCTCCGCAAATCGATTTCGAACATCGATGACGTAAAAGGAATGACGATCGAGAGTCACGACGCGTCGGTCGATATTATCGGAAGCGAGCCGGAGAAATGGCGGCCCGAGACGCGCGAGACCGCCGATCACAGTCTGCCCTACATCACCGCGATCGCGTTGATCGATGGCGAAGTGACGGAAAAACAATTCCAACCAAAGCGGTTCACTGATCAGGAGATTTGGAAATTTTTGCAGAACGTGAAGGTCGGGCGGAACTCGGAGCTGAGCGCAATGTATCCCGGCGCGGTCGCGAACATTGTGCATGTCGATCTTAAGAGCGGCCAGCGATTGACCAAGCGCGTCGATTATCCGCTCGGCCACGCAAAGAACCCGATGAAGGATTCCGAGGTCGAATCCAAATTTCGCGCGCTGGTTGAGCCGGAGATTGGGAAAGCGCGCGCAAAGAAGATTGGCGATCTTGTTTGGAAACTCGATCGAAGCGCAAACGTGGACGCGCTGCTGAAGGCGTGCGTGATGAAATGAAAACGAAAGCCGCGCGTCTCCGGGAATTGATTTCAAAGGGCGCGGTGATGATGCCCGGCGTTCCAAACGCGTCGATGGCGCGCCAAGTTGAGCAAGCGGGTTTCGACGCGATTTATGTTAGCGGCGCGGGAATGATCAATTCAACCGCCGGAATGCCGGATATTGGATTGTTGTCGCGCGATGAAGTTGTGCGACTGGCTCGTTACGTCGCGCGCGGCGCGCGAATTCCCGCAATTGTCGATGCCGATACCGGTTTTGGCGAAGGAGAAGAAGTCGCGCAAACGATTCGTGATTTGACGATTGTCGATCTTTCGACAATGACAGCGCGGATCAAAGCAGCCGTCGCGGCGCGTAAAGACAAAGATTTTTTGATCATCGCGAGAACCGATGCGTGCGCGGTGGAAGGATTTGCTCGCGCAGTCGAGCGGGCAGGGGAATATCTTGCCGCGGGCGCAGACGCGATTTTTCCGGAAGCATTACAGACCGCCGAGGAATTCCGCGATTTCGCGAAGCAGATCGAGCAGCCTTTGATGGCGAACATGACCGAGTTTGGCAAGAGCCCGTTGCTGAGTTTCAAGCAGCTCCAAGACTTTGGTTATCGCATGATCATTTTCCCGCAGAGCGCGTTTCGGATTTCGATGAAGGCGACGGAAAAATTCTTCGCCGCGCTCAAAAAAGCCGGCACGCAGAACGATTGGCTCGAGCAAATGCAGACCCGGCAGGAATTGTACGACTTGCTCGAGTACGACCCGGCCGCCGAGGAATGGAAAGGTTTACACGACTGATCATTTGTCGAGGCGCGTTTCGTCGTTAACGTGAACCAAAGAAATGACCACTGAAGCCAAACCACAGTATAGCCCCGGGCTCGCTGGCGTGATTGCAGGGGAAACGAAGATCTGCTGGGTGGATCCCAACGCCGGGCTGATGTATCGCGGCTACGATATTCACGAAATGGGCGACAAGGCGACGTTCGAGGAGGTCGCTTATCTGCTCCTCAACGGCGAGCTGCCGAACGGGAAACAATTAAACGAATTTCGCCAGCAAATCGCCGCCGAGCGCGCGTTGCCGAAGCAAGTTGAAGAGATGATGCATCTATTGCCAAAGGGCACCCATCCGATGGATGTGCTCCGCACCGGCGTGTCGATGCTCGCACCATTCGACAAGGAACTGAACGATCACTCGCACGACGCAAACATTCGTAAATCGATCCGGCTGATTGCGAAAGTGATGACGCTGATGACGGACGGTTTCCGCATCGCGCAGGGCGAAAAGCCGTTCCCCGAAAAGCCAGAGCTCAGTCAGGCGGCCAACTTTTTCTACAAACTCGAGGGTAAAGTTCCCGAGGATTGGAAAACGCGGATGATGGATACGATTTTCAATCTTTATGCCGACCACGAATTCAACGCGTCCACGTTCGCGGCGCGCGTGACCGCTTCGACCCTGGCCGACATTTACGCGGCGGTCACTTCCGCGTGTGGCACGCTCAAAGGACCGTTGCACGGCGGCGCCAACGAAGAATCCATGAAGATGCTCGAGGACATCAAAACTCCCGACCGCGCGGAAGCGTGGCTGAAGGAGAAGCTGGCGTCGAAGGCGAAGATCATGGGATTTGGTCATCGTGTTTACAAAGAGGGCGATTCCCGCGTGCCAGTGATGCGCGAGATCGGACGCGATCTTGGCAAGCGAACCGGCAAGGAAAATTGGGTGCCGATTTGCGAGAAGCTCGAAGAAGTGATGGATTGCGAGAAAGGGCTTTGCGCGAATGTCGATCTTTACGCGGCGCCCGTATTTTGGATGCTCGGGTTCAAGCCGGAATTGAACACGCCGCTGTTCGCCGCGTCGCGCGTGGCCGGTTGGTGCTCACACGTGGTCGAGCAACACGACAACAATCGCTTGATTCGTCCGCGCTCGCTTTACGTCGGGGCGCAATTGCGGAAATATCCCGGCCCCGCGGACAAGAAGTAGCATCGCGTATCGTCATGGAGCAATCGCTTCAGGAGAAGTACGCTCCCGAAAACGCGTGCTTCGGTTGCGGGCCGTCGAATCCCGAAGGTTTGCACGTGCGCAGCTTCGTCAAAAACGACGAAGTCGTCGCGGAATGGAAACCGGAATCAAAATACGAAGCGTTCCCCGGCGTTTTAAATGGCGGAATCATCGGCGCATTACTCGATTGTCACTGCAACTGGACGGCGGCGTATCATTTGATGAAGAACGCGGGCGTGGATCGTCCGCCATGCACTGTGACGGCTGAATACTCGATCAAACTTCTTCGACCGACACCAACGAACGGCCCAATTCAACTTTCCGCCCATCTTGTCGATCTAACGGGAGACCGCGCGACGATCGAGGGTACGTTGAGCGGCGGCGGAAAAGTTTGCGCAACCTGCCGGGGTGTTTTCGTGGCGGTCAAAGAAGGCCATCCCGCGTTTCACCGCTGGTAAAAATTACAACTGCGGCGCGAACAGGCCCGCGACGTGATCAAGCGGATTGGTGGGATGAAATCCTTTCACTTCTTCCAGCGCGGCCTCGTGCGAACGGCGTTTGTCCATTTCGAAGAGACGCGTTTGCTCGGCCGCGAATTGTCGATCTAACACGTCGAGATTCGCTTCGTCGTTTAGTCGAATCGAACGATTGTCGAAATTTCCGGAGCCGACTGAGACAAATGTGTCATCGACGATCAAGAGTTTCACGTGGACCATCGTCGGCTCGTATTCGTAAATCTTGATTCCGGCTTCCAGCAGCTCCGGCCAATGCCGCTTCGACGCTGCCCGCACAAGTTTTTGATCGATTTTATTTCCTGGAACAACGATCTCGATCTGCACCCCGCGCTTCGCGGCGTTCACGAGTTCTTTGCGAACGAGATCGTCCGGAAGGAAGTAAGCGTTCTCGATCCGCAGAGTTTTTTTGGCAGAAGCAATCGCGAGCAAGTACATCAAATCGAGATTTTCGTAACGCGCGCCGCTCCGGATCGCTTGCGCGACTGACGAACCGGTGTTGTCGAGCGGCGGAAAATAAGCGTCGCCGTGGAGAACTTTACCATTCGTTTTGAGCCAATTGCTCATGAAGCTTCCCTGCAATTGCGCGACGACCGGCCCGGTCACCTTGTAATGATTGTCGCGCCAATGTTTCGTGGAATCCGCGTTGCCCGCCCAAAGATCCGCGATTCCCGCGCCGCCGATGAAGGCGGTTCTTCCATCGACAATCAGCAATTTTCGATGCGTGCGATTATTGTAACGCCGCGGATCGGGCCAAAAAGCGGAATGATATTTCACCACCTGAACGCCGGCGTCCGCCAGTTGTTTCCGATTTTGGATGCCCATCTTGCGAGTGCCCTGGGCGTCGAGAACGAGATTCACGTGCACACCGGCTCGAGCGCGTTCGGCCAACGCCTGCGTGAACTCTTTCCCGACATCGCCGTCCCAGAAAATGTAAGTCTCGAAATTAATCGAGCGTTTGGCCGATCGGATCGCGCTTAGCATCGCCGGAAAAATCTGGTCGCCGTTGATCAACGTCGTAACGTTGTTGCCGCTGACGAAGTTCGGCCCGAGCAAAGAGCCGGCCGATTGTCGAAATTCGGGCGAAGCGGCGGAATAGAGCGAGGTAACTTCTTGCCGCGGCTGTTTGCCAGCTTTCATAGCGCAGCCCGAACCGAGGCTCGCCGCTACTAATAAGAAGGCAGTGGTGCAAAACGCGCGATTCATCCGGTTAATCATCGTAAATCACGAGATAGACGGCCGTTAAGAAGCGCTCATTCGAATGTTTCGGGAGTATGCGTGGTCGGTCGAAGTTGTTCATTGCAATCGGTGTTCTGCTGGTGCTTGCAGGAAGCGTCTATTTCGCGGCTACCCGTGCGTTGGATCATCTCGTTCGAGACGGAACTTTCCTTCGGCTCATCTCTCGAAAGACGGCGGTGAAATTGAACGCGGACAGCGGTTATCTGCCGATTGCCTGGCGCGGAATGAATATTCGGAGCAGCGGCCTGCTCGCCCGCGGACAACCGCCTCATTCTTTGGTGGAGCTCAGCGCGATCAATCTGCGGGCGCATTGCAGTTTGCAAAATCTTTGGCAGCGCAAATGGACCGTCACGTCGCTCGACGCATCACATTTGGAAGCGGCTTTCGGTCCCGCTGCCGCAACTCATTTGCAACATATTCTGCCGCGCCAACCTCAGATCGAGCCGCAGATCGATACCAAATCTCCGCTGAATCTCGACATCCGAAAGACAGACATTGAGCGGACTGATGTTTATTGGGGCGAAACCGAGGAGAGCGTCGGCAGTTTGAAAGAAGTTCACTCCAAATTTTTTCCCAAAGACCACGGTCTCGACGTTTTCGGCGTCGGCGGAACTTTTCAACAAACCGGTTGGCCGGAATTAAAAGTGGAAGGCCTGCATCTCAACTGGGCCCAGCCGAAGTTGATTGTGCACTCCGCGTTTCTTTCCCTGGCGCAACCCAAAAATCTCAAAGTCACAGGCGAGTTCGTTTTTGGTGAGCACGGTTCGATGCAATTGCATTTGAGCTCGAAACAGGCGCCGGCCGAGTCATTCGTCACCGGTTACTGGAAGGGAAAATTTAATGCCGTGCTCGATTCTGAGAACGATTTGACGAAGCAATTCGAGCCGGACGCAAAAGTAAATGCGATCGGCGATTTAAATTTCAATCGTGCCGTTGTGCACGACGTCCAGGCGCTCAAGCAGATCGCAGTGGTTACGCGTCACCCAGAATTCGAGAAACCGAAGATCGACATCTTGCGCTTTCATTATCGTTATAGCGGCGATCGGCTCGAAGTTTCCAAGTTTGAGGCGGAGATTAAAGGTCTCTGTCGTTTTGAAGGAGAATTCACGCTCGAGAAGCAGAACATCGAGGGCAAATTCGAAATCGGCGCTGCGCCGGACGTGGTCGACGCGATTCCCGGCGCGCGCGAAGAAGTTTTTGCCGAATCGCGCGGCCGCTATTTATGGACCACGATGAAACTGAGCGGGCCGGCGCATCATCCCCGCGAAGATTTGAAGGAGCGACTAGTGGCCGCGGCTCAGAAACATTTCGCAAAGGGATTTCTGGCGCCGCTCTTCAAAACTGGAAAACCTGTGATCGATCAGTTGCAGGAGATTTACAAATAGATCACTCGCCGCGGTGTTTTTTCAGAGCGTCTGTCAGCCAGGCATCGAGGTGAATTTCCTTGCCGTCTTTGGTCCGAACGAGATACGGCTGCCCGGTTAACAAACTTTTAGAGGCGGAGAGCCGAATGAAATCCTCCGGCGTTTTGATCTCCTTCTTGAAGTGCTCGTACTTCGCTTTTATGTGATTGAGCGCTTCCTGCGCGGTATGCGTTTGCCCATTGCGAACGAACGTCGCGTCCGATTTGGCGACGTAATCGAGAAGATAATTGATCGATTCGTCCAACGATTCCGCTCGCGCGGTTTGTCCGAGCGAGAGCGAAAGAAAAATCACCGCCACAAAAAGATGCGCGCAATGCTTCATATAAAATGATTCGGTTGCGGCCGGCGCTGCGCGTGGCTGTTGATCTTAGAAAGCGCGCGCCCGGGGTGACTCGAACACCCGACCTACGGATTAGAAATCCGTTGCTCTATCCGGCTGAGCTACGGGCGCAATCGGCGGGAATATTACCAACTTTCGGCCTGAATGAAAGCGGCGCGGCATTGTCTAATCCGTGATCGAGAAGATGAGAATATGGCTGTCAATCGCGCTTGCGCTTGTTCTCGTCGCGGGAGTTATGAAGTTGCACCCGCTGAAAGAAACGCGAACCGTTCGGGACGTGAACGCGCTGCTCGTCATTTTTCCCTACAAATATGAAGGCACTTGGGTCTTCGATGACGAACGGGTCGGTTTGCATCGAGAGCCGTTCATTGCCGGCATCGACACCATGATCGACAAAGCGGTCGCCGAAATTCCGAACGCCGAGAAAGGTTTTCGCGCCATCTTCAGTGCGGCGACATTTCCCGGAGCGAATCTGAAACTCGAGTGGCGTCGGGAGGAATCGGGAGGGAACTGGTACTACAGCGACCGCTTTCAAATGGAAGGCTGGCTTTGCCCTGCGCTGCTGAAATATTTTCCGAAAGCTCCGCGCGAAATTTACGTCAAGGTCGAGCCGAAGAGCTAACGACCCGTTCGCTTACGCGAAGCGAACCGGATGCAACGCCACGTTGCTTACTCGTGGATGCGATGTTTCAGTTCCCAAACACGCAATGCGGCAAGCAAAAGCGCTTTCGTGCGCGTGAGCGTGCCGGCCGCAGCCATCGTAGTCGCCGGATCAGGCGAGCTGGATTTGCCGTTGCGACCGCGACCGCGCGCGCGTTTTTGCCCCTTTGCCTTCTTAACTCGGCGCGTGGCTGATTCACTGACCGTCAAATGCCCGGTGCTATTCATATATTCCCTGTCGTCCCTCATCTTCTCCGAGCAGCTTCCTTGCCAGTAACCTCGAGCGGCGGTTGCGCCGTCGCAAAGCGCCCATGCGTGACATTCTCGTGACGAACGCTTTGCGATTCCTGTCCGCTGAAAGCGCTTGTGCCAATGCGGGTTCTCCGCCAGTTTGCAGAGGGAATTATGGCTGAGCGGAAAATCGGATGCCTTACCATTTTTTTGTTCGTAGCGCTTTGCGGCAGCATGTTTGTCAATTTTCTGCTCGCGATCGCTGCCTTCCGCGGCTTTGGCTCGAACGGTGGCGTCCGGTTTGAGGAGCCGCCTCCGCGTTTCCGCGAAGTCCTGGTCGAGCGCGGCTCGCGCGTGGTCCCGGACCGGATCGCGCTGATCACGATGCGGGGCCTGATCAGTTCGTCGATCCCGGGCAATGTGAGCGATTCGATGGTCGAAGATATGCGCCTGGCGTTGCAACAGGCGCGCGATGACACCCGCGTCAAAGCGATCGTGCTCGAAATCGATTCTCCCGGCGGCGAAGTGACCGCGGCGGATCAGATTTATAATGCCGTGACCAAAGTGCGCGCGCGCAAGCCGGTGGTCGTTTACATGGATTCGCTTGCCGCGTCCGGCGGCTACTACATCGCCTGCGGCGGGAAATATTTGATGGCGAACGAAACGACGATCACCGGGAGCATCGGCGTCATCATTCAAACACTGAACTACGAGCAACTCTTCAACAAAGTCGGGCTCGCGTCGGTTGTCTTCAAAAGCGGCAAGTTCAAAGACATTTTAAACGGCGCCCGGCCGATGACGCCCGAAGAACGCGACCTGATCCAGCGCTTTGTGATGGAGACGTACGACAAGTTTCTTGGCATTGTTTCCAAAGAACGGAGCTTGCCCGCGGACGTGCTGCGCAATGGCATTGCTGACGGACGCATCATTTCCGGCAAAGAAGCGTTGAACGTCAAACTCATCGACGGCCTCGGCCAAATCGAAGACGCGTTCGCGAAAGCGCGGCAACTGGGGAACGCGCCGCAAGCATCGGTGGTAAAATACGGGCCGCCCTTCAGCCTCTCTCGCTTGTTCCGCGCGTTCGGTGAGTTTGGCGGCCAGTCAAAGATCGAGCTCCAGCTTCCGAAACAACTCGTGCCGCAGCTTGAAAGCGGCCGCGCGTATTTTCTCCCCAGCTATTACGCGCCGTAATCGCGGCAGCCGGCCAAACAAATGTTCGCCGCGGCTTCCTCCATCGCGCTCGGGTTCGCGCTTGTCGTTTTTCTGTTCGTTGGATTGTCGATCTATCTCGCGATCGTTTGGCAAATCAGCGCGCGCCGATTGAGCAGCGTCCCGCCGGCTGATGCGGTGCCGAAGAAAACATTCGGTCTGCCGGAAGTGTTTCTCGCCGCCGCGCTCGTGTCGTTTTTCGTCATGAACATTGTCGTGTCGATGGGCCGCTCGACCGTTCAGCTAAATACGAACGATCTTCGGGCGAATCTTCTCTTCACCGTCTTCATCATTTTTTTCATCGCCGCGTTCCTGCAGCTTCGCCGGATCGACATCGACGCAATCGCCGGATTTTCGAAAACGACATTAAAACGCGCGCTCAGCACCGGGATCGTTCTGCTCCTCGCTGCGACCCCGCTCCTTCTTCTGGCCGAAGCGTTGACTCAGAATATTTTCGGCAGCGGCTCGAGCCGACAGGAGATTGTCGATCTTTTTAATTCCTCGCAGACAATTCAGCAACGCGTGCTCATCATTGTCCTGGCTGTTGTCGTCGCGCCCATTTCAGAGGAATTCATTTTTCGTTTCTTCATTTACGGCGTCGTTCGTCGCTATGGCGGAATCGTGCTCGGCTTAGTCTTCAACGCGCTTCTTTTCGCGGCCGCTCACAATCACGCGCCATCCGTGGCGCCGCTCTTTGTTCTCGGCGCTTGCTTTACCCTGGCCTACGAGTGGAGTGGCTCGGTTCTCGTCTCGATGGCCATGCACACGCTTTTCAATTCCGTTCAGTTGATCTTTCTCGCGTTCCCTGACTTGTTTCAGCGATGAAACTGAGCCGCGTCGGCGAAGATGCGCTCCTCGCATCTTTGATGCGCCAATTGCCGGCATCCCGAAAATTCATCGGGGACGATTGCGCGACCGTTGAATTTCGGGGCGCGAAAAACTTGCTCGTGCTCAAAACCGATTGCGTGGTTGAGAAAATCCATTTCGAATCGTCCGCCAATCCCGAGCGCGTCGGCTGGAAAGCAATGATGCGCGCGTTGAGCGATTTCGCCGCCGTTTCCGCGATTCCACAGTTCGCGCTCATCACGCTGATTGTTCCCGCAACAAGATCGACATCGTGGGTGGAAAAACTTTATCGCGGGCTCAAACGCGCCGCTTCGAAGTTCCATGTCGCGATCGTTGGCGGCGAAACGAGCGCCACGCGCGGTCCGGCCGCAATTTCCGTCAGCGTTTCGGGCTATGTGGGAAAGGGTCGACGCGTTTCGCGCGGCGGCGGGAAAAAAGGCGACGATCTCTTTGTCACCGGAAGACTCGGCGGATCGTCGCGCGGTAAACATCTGAAATTTGTTGCGCGCATCAACGAATCGCGCTGGCTCACCAAAAATTTCCGCGTTCATGCAATGATGGATTTGAGCGACGGCCTCGGCGCCGATCTCCCGCGCCTCGCCCGCGCAAGCAAACTCGGATTCAAGATCGATAAAGAAGCATTGCCGCTCACGGCTGGCGCCAAGGTCGACAACGCCATTTCCGACGGGGAAGACTACGAACTCCTCTTCGCGATTTCTCCACGCGATCGTAGTCGCCTAGAGCGCGATTGGAAAAAGAAGTTTCCGAAACTGTCGCTGACTCGAATTGGACAACTCAATCGGCAATCTGCAATCGGCAATCTGCAATTAAAACGTGGCTACGTTCATTTCCAATAGCGCGGACGAAACCGAATCGTTCGGCCGCCAGTTCGCGGAGAATGTGAAAGCCGGCGACGTCCTCGCGCTCAGCGGCGAACTCGGCAGCGGCAAGACGCAATTCGTGAAAGGCCTCGCGGCTGGTCTCGATGCGACGGCCCCGGCCACCAGCCCGACGTTCACGCTCATTCACGGATATTCCGGCGCTCGCTTGCCGGTTTACCATTTCGATTTTTTTCGGATTGAAGATCTACAATCAGCGGAGCGGCTCGGTCTCGACGATTATTTTTTTGGCAACGGCGTCTCGGTTATCGAATGGGCTGACAAGTTTCCCGATTTGATCCCTGCAAATGCGCGATGGCTCTCGTTTGAGACGAAATCCGAAACGCAGCGCGCAATCACAACCAAATGAAAGTTCTCGCGCTCGAACTTTCCAGCGCCCGCGGAAGCATCGCGCTGCTCAGTGAAGGCGAGATCAAATTCGATCGCGAATGGCCGAATGATCGAAAGAACTCCGGTCCGTTCTTCGAACATTTAGCTGAGGTGCAGAAGCAGTTTGGAAAAGCAGACACGATCATCGTCGGACTTGGTCCGGGATCGTACGCCGGAACACGGATCGCGATTTCGGCCGCGATCGGATTGCAAGTCGCGACCCGCGCGCGATTGATCGGTTATCCTTCAATCTGCGCGATTGAATGCGACGCGCCGGAATACTGCGTCGTTGGCGACGCCCGCCGTAATTCGTTTTTTTACGCGCGCGTTTGCGATCGCGATCTGGCCGAAGGGCCGAGTTTAATGAGCGAAGCTGAATTGCGGGAAAAATTGGCTAAGCTCGACAGGAAGATGTCGATCTTTACGACAGAGAAGCTGCCGCAGTTCGAGCGGGCGGAGCTTCGTTATCCGGCGGCGAAGATGCTGGCGCAGCTTGCAATGAATGCGAAACGAAACTTCGCCGAACCGCCGCTCGAGCCGATGTATTTGCGCGAACCGCACATCACGATTCCAAAGAAATGACAAACCACCACCGTTGCTGGGCTGAGATCAGCCGCGATGCCTTCCGGCATAACGCGCGCGTCGTGCGCGAACGGATCGGCGAAGCGCAACTGCTCGCGGTGGTAAAAGCGAATGCTTACGGCCACGGTTTGATGGGCGTCGCGGAAACGCTCGCGGAGCAGGCGCAATTGTTCGGCGTCGCTAATTTAGAAGAAGCGATCGAGCTGCGTGAACGATTTCATCTGCCAGTGATCATTCTCGGTCCATCATTGCGCGAAGAAATGCCGACCATCGTCGAGCGCGCCTTCATTCCGACGGTCTCCACGTTTGATGAAGCGCAGGCGTTCGATCGCATTGGCAAGACATCGATCAATTTCAAAGTCGACACCGGCATGGGCCGAATGGGTGCGGTTGAAGCTGAAGCCGTCGAAACTTTTAAGCGCGTCGCCGCGTTGAAGAACATCGAGATTCACAGCGTTTCGACGCACATGCCGGTTTCCGATGTCGATCCTGCCTACACAAAGGATCAGCTCGTCCGCTTTCGAGATGTGGTGAAGCAACTGCGAGAAAATGTTCCGGGCGGTTACAAAGCGCACGTGTTACAAAGCGCCGGCACGCTCGGATTCAACGAAACCGTCGATGAGATCGTGCGCGCGGGAATTGTTCTCTACGGGATCTCGCCGCTGCCGGAATATCAAAAGCTGCTCAAACCGGCCATGACTTGGAAAACGCGGATCGGGCTGATTCGCGATGTGCCGAAAGGACATTCAATCAGTTACGGGCGCACGTTCGTCACACCGAAAGCGATGCGTGTCGCGACGTTGACGGCGGGTTACGCCGACGGTTATCCGCGGCATTTGTCGAATGTTGACGCGCAGATGCTCGTGCGCGGACAACGTTGCCCGCTGCTCGGCCGCGTGACGATGGATTTAATGGTGATCGACGTCTCAAACCTTCCAGATGTCGAACTTGGTGACGAGGTTGTGTTGATAGGAAAACAGGGCGATGCGGAAATTCCATGTCGCGAGCTGTCCGATAAAGCCGGCACGATCACCTGGGACATCACAACTCGGATTGGCCAGCGCGTGAAGCGCGTGTTTGTTTAGGTAGAAATGTTTCAAATCA
>QHOZ01000158.1:0-3824 GCA_003219495.1 Verrucomicrobiota bacterium
TTTTAAGTTTCAGAGTTTGGAGTTTTACTGTTTTGGCAATGGATCCGACGCGAAGTTCGCGTGAACCAACGCCCATTTGTCGCCCTTTTTCACAAAAACGCGGGTGGATTTTGCGCGCGTTGCTTCCGTCTTACCGTCCTTGTCCTGGGTCAGGCCGGCATAGTTGTAAGTCAGGATGGCGGTGTTGCCGTTGTAAACCTGGACTTTGGGATTGGCCATTTCGGCCGAGATGGTTTTGCCGGAGCTTTTTCCCGCAGCTTCCGTCATCCGCGAATTGATCGCTTTCCCATCGAGCCGCGTGGCATACTGACCATTGAACTCGGTGTAATCATCCGACATGTCTTTGGATTGCTCCATGGCATTTGTCGGATCTTTGATTTCCGAGGCCCACTGCGCTTTCGTCATGGCAATGATGGCATCGGTTGTTGCCTGGTCGGCTTGCTGAGCCGAGGCGTTGATCGTGAAAGCCGAGCAAACGGCCGACGCGATTAGTACGAACATTAATTTTTTCATTTCTATTTCCTTCGGGGAAAACACCCCGTGTGTTTGAGTGGACCATGCCCATGTTTAGACCGCGACCGGCAACGGTCGATGCTATTGCCGCCGAACCGGTTGAGAAACCGGATGCTCGCTTGCTGGGCGTTAGGGCCTGATAGTCGATGCTACGTTTAAGTCAATCGGTTTCACAAAATGGTTGAGAGGTTGAGAGGTTGAGGAGTTGGTCGCAGCGATATGAGTTGACGTAAGGCGTTCTACTGCGACCTTACCGCCTCACACGCGTGTCGAAGCGCACTTGCTTCGATGTTGTTCGTCCTCACTGAGTGTCTCGGTATTTTGGATGAGCCCCCTTCATCCGTTTAACCAGAAAACTTTATCTCATGTCATTCCGTTCACTAAATCTTTCTCCCCAAATGTTACAAGCCGTGCAAGACGCCGGTTACACCGAACCCACTCCGATTCAGATCGCAGCGATCCCGCTCATTCTCGCGGGACACGATGTGATCGGGATCGCGCAGACGGGCACGGGAAAAACGGCTGCTTTCGTTCTGCCGATTCTAATGAAGCTCGCAGAATCGAAACAGAAAGTAAGTTATAACGGAGATCGCAACCGCCAGTCCGGCTCGGACCGCGGGACGCGCGCACTGGTAGTCGCGCCGACCCGTGAGCTGGTGGCGCAGATCGAGGAGAACGTACGCGCTTATGCGAAACATGTTCCGCTGCGCATGGCAACGGTTTACGGCGGAGTAAGCGAACGTCCGCAGATCCAGGCTTTGCGATCCGGTGTCGATCTTGTGGTAGCTACACCGGGCCGGTTGATCGATCTGATGGATCAACGAGTAGCCAATCTTTCTGGCATCGAGTTTCTCGTGCTGGACGAGGCTGATCGAATGCTGGACATGGGTTTTCTTCCGCCGATTCGCCGGATCGTGAAAGCGTTGCCGCAAAAACGCCAGACGCTGATGTTCTCCGCTTCGCTGTCGCGGGAAATCGAGCAATTGACCCACCAGTTCCAACGTTCGCCCAAGATTGTGGAGATTGGCCGGCGCGCGAACCCGGCCGACACGGTCACGCAGTTTGCTTACGAAGTGGGGCAGCATTTGAAACCGGCGTTACTGCTTCATCTCCTGGCCGATCCGAAATTCGACACCGTTCTTGTTTTTAGCCGGACCAAGCACGGCGCCGACAAGATCGCGCGCCGTCTCGAAAGCAGCGGAATTAAAACGGGTACGATCCATTCGAATCGTTCGCAAAATCAACGGCTGCGCGCGTTGAAAGATTTCAAATCAGGCGCGGTGCGAGTGCTAGTGGCGACCGACATCGCCGCACGTGGGATCGATGTCGATGGGATCTCGCATGTGGTGAACTACGATTTCCCGATGCACTCAGAGGATTATGTCCATCGGGGCGATGCGTTCGCTCGAGCGTTTCATCGGCCGCGGGATCGTGCGGAAAAAGGCGGAAGGATTTGATTACAATCAGGCTGCACCGCCACGCGACGAGAGAGGCAGGGGAGAACGCCGACCGTCGCAGCAGCGAAAGTTTGAGCCGCGACTGCCAGGAAATTCTCCGCGTGGAAACGGCGATGCGCCGCATGGTAAAATCGGGTGGAGTTTCCGGTATGGTTCATCGAACAACCGTCCGCCGCGCAGATCTTATCGAAGGCATCGCTGATTTCGTTAGCGGCAGACTAGGAGCCAGGAGTTGGGAGTTGAGATCTGACCCCGCTGCCTTCACGCTCTCGCCGCGCGGTAGTTGGCGATGTGCTTCTGAACGGGTACGCGCGCAATCGTGCGGCCGACCACGTCGAGAGCGAGGTCGTCCAGCTTTTTGAAGCGGACGCAACCTTTACCCATGTCGGGCTTCTTGCCGCTCTTTTTGTATTCGTTGGTGAACCAAGTGGAGAGAGTCGGATGACCGTAAAAGCAGAGGAAATGGAGCACCATGCCCGACTTCTGCGATCCGAGCGCAACAAGTGGCAATGGCACTTTGGGATTCTCGCCATAGCCCGCGGGATACATAGAGAGCGGGACGTACCAGCCAATCATCCCGAACTGCATGCCCTCCTCATATCCTTCCGGCAGGTTCTCATTGATCTCCTTCCGCACGGCGTTGAGCGCGGCGCGCCGATCCGCAGGGAGTGCGGCGAGGTATTGAGCGACGGTGGAAGCTGGCATGCGGGAAGAAAAGTAAGAAGTAAGAATTAGAAATTAGGAAGGGAAAACTGCGAACTTCGAATTGCGAAACCGGAAAGAGAAGCGACCCGCCCCCTTCATCACATTACGGCGCGGCAAGCGAGTGACCGCGGAAACGAGTAGAACGAAAATTGAGAAGAATGAAACGCGACATCAGACATCGGAAATGAGAGACGTTCGCCGGTCGACCCGATATTCTATGCCTCTTATGGCTCAATTCCAATTATCCGAAGACGAATTCGTGCGTGGGTCGCTCGTCCTGGCGTGGAAGCCTCGCACCATTGCGATGTTCGTGATCGCGCTCGCGCTGATCATTGCATCGGTCGCGTTCAAGGGCCATTCCGTGTTTGAATCCGTAGTTTATCCAGTGATCGGAATCGCAGCGTTAGTCGGCGGCGCTTATCTGTTGTCGCGATATCGGCTCAAGAAAATCTATCGCGAGCAGGCGTCGTTGGCCGAGCCCATCAATGTCACGATCGACGATCAGCAGCTGAGTTATTCCTGGGCAAGGGGATCGTTCATTTTACCTTGGGCGAACGTTCGCCGTGGACGAGAGACGAAGAACTTCTTCATCCTTTGGGAGAGCAGCGCCTTCGCGCGCATGTTGCCGAAACGCGTTCTTTCCGCGGAAGAAACGGCCATTCGAGAAAATATTGCCGCGCGACGCTAACCTTGAATAAAACTGATACCTCTTTGATCTTTCTGACATGAACATTGGGACGCTTCATATCGGCATGAAGGTGCGCCACCCGCAATACGGTGTCGGCGTGGTGAGATCGTTGACCGAGCAAACGGCTGAGATCTCCTTTGACGATGCGCCGCGGACAATTGCGCCGGCCTCAAGCGATCTTCAACCGGCTGAATCGACCGCGACTTTAAGCGAGTTACAGATGCCGCTTTCGAATCTGATCAGTGAGACCGCGCAGGCGGTCGTCGAAGCGCTCGGGCTCGAACAAAAAGACGTGGTTGTGGAAGGGTTGGCGAATCGATGGCAGCGCGGGACGCTCGTTATGCAATCGGCCGATAGTTCGCTTCAGCCAAAAGAAGTGCCGCTCGAGACGTTCTTTCATAAGATCGTCATGATCCGGAATAATCTGCGAGTGCTCGAACAAAAGGTGAACGCGAGCGACA
>QHOZ01000158.1:4020-7970 GCA_003219495.1 Verrucomicrobiota bacterium
ACGAACTCGAAAAGCTTCGCGCGGAAAAAGCGAGCAGCGAGCGCGTCACGGAATTGGAACAGATTCTCGCATCGGTCCACGTTGTCGATCCTCCGGATGCGCCGTCGAACAGCGTGACATTCGGCGCAACGGTGACGGTGAAAGACAAAAAAGATCGAACGGTAAAGTTTACGATCGTCGGGCTCGACGAACTGGATCTCGAGCAAGATGCGGTGAGTTGGATTTCACCAATTGGCAAAACGCTCCTCGCCGCGGATAAGGGCGACTGGATCACGTTGGAAGACGGGCGCTCCGCGAAAATCGTGAAGGTCGAAAGAAAGTAGGAAGTAGAAATTAGAAAGTAGAAATGCCGCCTAATCGAAACGCTCGATTTCCCCAACCGAGTCGCCGGCTTCCCTAGGGCGATTCGCTACTTCGTGCTCTTACTCTTCGATTGTGAACTCGAGTGTGTCGGCGAGCTCGCCATTTAAGTAGACTTCGAATTTATAATCGCCGGCCGGATACGGATTGTCGTGCGAGAGGGTGAAATCGATCCGACTCGGATCTTTTGCTGATTTTATTCCCTCGGCAGTGAGCTCGACGCTCTTGTCCAAAATCTTTTTGTCTTTGTTTCCGCCAGCGTCGACCACTGTCCAGACACTTTGACTTTCGTTCCTTCTTTCGCTTCGCTCAATTGGACGAGCACGCCGAAGATATCGGAAGGCTTGAATTTCTTGACGGGTTGAAAGTCTTTGCCCGCGTCCCGGACGAGAGTCATTTTAGTAACGGAAACCTCGCTCTCAGAATCGCCGGTTTCTTCGTCCTGTTTTTCTTTGGCGAGCAGCGCGCTGGTTAAAGCAACTGAAACGAAGAGTGCGAAGATCGGGAGCCGGGTCATTTTCATCGTCGCCCGACGATAGCGAAGTTCGCTCGGCCGTAAACAACGTTCGATTGCTCACGACTCACGGAAATGGCAACGCGCATTTTGTTGGCGAGATGTAGATTGCTGCGCAGCAGCATCGCTGATAGTTGAGACTGGAGCGATGAAACGCTAAAAATGGAGACCAACGTGAAGTCTCGTCTATTTTCAAAGGCTCCGGAGGGAACGGCTGCGCTGTTCTTCATTCAGATTTTCTCGACGCTCGGGTTCGCCGTTCTCTATTCAACGCTCGTTCTTTACGCGGCGAAGCATCTGCAGCTTCCGGTGAAAACGGCTACGGTGTTGATGGGCGTGTTCGGCGCGTTCAACTACGGACTGCACTTGTTCGGCGGTTATCTCGGTGGCCGATTTCTTTCGAATCGAAATCTGTTTGTCGGCGGCATGGCGCTACAGGTGATCGGTTGCGCATGCATCGCGAGCGGCACGCTGGCACTGTTCTACGTTGGCCTTGCTCTGTTTCTCACAGGGAGCGGGCTCAACGTTACCTGTATTAATATGATGCTGACGCAGCGGTTCGCTCCCGAAGATTCGCGCCGGGAAGGAGCTTTCCTGTGGAATTACGCCGGCATGAACGTCGGTTTCTTCGTCGGGTTCAGCGTAGCCGGTCATTATCAAGCGACCGAGAGTTACGCGAGCCTCTTCATCTTCGCGACGCTCGGCAATTTCGTCGCGATCATCCTCGCCTTCTTCAATTGGAAAACGTTGAGCGATCGCAACACGCCGCTGCTCGAAAAAACCGAAGCAGTTCCGGCTGCGCAACCTTGTCGGCATTGCGATTCTCATCGGACTCGTTCCCGTTGTTTGGTTCCTGCTGCTACGGCCGGGCGGGACAGAAAAACTAATGAAAGGAATTTCCGCCGCGGTCGCGGTTACGTTGATTTATCTCACGTTTCGCCACACGGATCGGCGCGAGCAGCGGAACATGACGGCGTATCTAATTCTGACGATGGGTTCGCTGATGTTCTGGTCGCTCTATCAAATGGCGCCTAACGGATTGATGTTGTTCGCGGTCAACAACGTCGACCTGATGATGGGTTCGGTGAAGATTCAGCCGCAATGGATCCAGAACATTAACACCGTGGTCATCGTGCTCGGCGGACCGGTCCTCGCGGCGTGGTTCACGCGCATGCGCGCGAGAGGTTGGAGGATCGACATCCCGAAACAGTTCGCGTGGTCGTTACTGTTAATGGCGGTTGCGTTTCTCATTCTGCCGCTCGGAATCAAATTGGCCGGCGTTGATGGCAAGAGCGCGTTCGTGTGGTTGTTCGCGAGTTACATTCTGCAAAGCATCGGTGAGCTACTCATCTCGCCAATCGGATACGCGATGATCGGCAAACTAGCGCCACGTCAGTATCAAGGCGTAATGATGGGCAGCTGGATGCTCGTGACCGGACTCGCGTCGCTTTTTGCCGGCGACTTTTCCGGAATGATTCCCGAACCGACCGGCGCCACCGCGGTCGACACGAATGCGGCTTACGCGAAACTTTTCCTGGAGCTTGGGCTCGGCAGTCTCGCGGTAGGTATTGCGCTTGCCGTACTCATTCGGTTTCTGCGCAAACTCATCACCGACAAGGCCGCGACAATTCCCGATGAGGTACCAACAACGGTTGTGCCGGTCGCGTGAAAAACTGAAAAGCTGCGACGCTATTGGCCGTAAAAATACCTACGCTACCGGAAACAAGTAACAATCATTTCTTGGGCGGAATCTCGTCGTACATGTAGCGGAAGATTTTCCAGGAACCGTCCGCTGCTTTCTTCCACACAAGGATGTATTTGCCGCGGAAATGGACCTGCTTCGCGTCCCTCGTCACGTCCGCTTCGAAAATCGAGGTCGCGATCGCGATGTCGCAGACGACGTGGAAGCTATTCCAAGCGACGTCCATCTTGAATGGCACATAGTTCGGGTTAGCGAAGCGCTGCGCGTAATAGCCGACGATCGCAATCTTGCCGAGCACCGGCTCCTCGGACTTTGGGAGGAGGACCGCGTTCTCATCGTAAAGATTCGCCATTGCGGTGATGTCTTTCTTATTCGCGGCGGCGATCCATTCTCGGTAGCGATCTTCCACCGCGGCCCTGATCTTGGCTTCGTCATGCTGCGCCAGCGCGGGCAGGGAGAGAAAAAGCATGAGCGAGAACAAGAGTAATCGGCGCATGGTCATAACAAAGAGTGACAAGTGACGGGTGACAAGTGACGAGTGGAAGAAAGTCAGAAAGATATCGCAGAGGCGGGGAGGTAAATCGCCATGACGAGGGCGGAAAAAGTGAGTCAAAAGACCGCGATGTAATTAAAGGCGTCGCTCACTGCCGAAGTTATACCTCGAGTCGCGAAAGTCAGAAGGAAGAAGTACGAAGAGAACCGATCGCGTCAGCGAATGCGATTGGTTCATGTATGGAGCTGGAAACATTACGCGATCTTTATATTCATGAGCTGAAAGACCTTCTCAGCGCGGAAAACCAATTGATCAAAGCTTTGCCGAAAATGCGCAAGGCGGCGAAAAATCGACAACTGGCCAACGCGTTTAATCAGCATCACAAGCAAACGAAGCAGCAGGCCAAACGGCTCGAGCAAATTTTGAAGCGCAATGACGCATCGACCCGCGCGCCGAAGTGCGAAGGGATGGAGGGCTTGATCGCGGAAGGCGACAAGATGTCGAAGGAAGACGCGCAGGACGATGTACGTGATGCGGGATTGATTGCATCGGCGCAACGCGTCGAGCATTATGAAATCGCGGGTTACGGTTGTGCGCGCACGTATGCACAGTTGCTCGGCGACAAACAAGGCGCGCGCACACTCGACATGACATTGCGCGAAGAAGCTGCCACCGACAAATAGCTAACGAAGATCGCGCGCTCGATCGTTAATCGGAAAGCAAAGAAAGCGCCGAAGGCTAACGACCAAGAGGGCGGGATCACCGGCGCATTCAAGCGTGTGATCGCCAAAGTGAAGGGATAGGCGGGGGTTTTTGGTTTCTTCTATATAGACCGCGTCGCCGCGGCTTTCTGCCGCTGAGGACAATGCACTACACTGAGA
>QHOZ01000159.1 GCA_003219495.1 Verrucomicrobiota bacterium
GCCCTACAAGATCGACAACCGCGCCCTTTTTTATGCGAGCTCAATCGGGACCGATCCGCGCGTGTCCGACATTATTCTCGAACAAGCCACCGCCTGCGATTCCGCTCCTGATTAAGAATAGTTGCGCGGTGGCCCGGCCTCGCAATCTTTGTGGCCCGCCAGTCGTTATGCACCCTGACACATTAAAGAAGCTTCAGGACATCGGAGCCTTTGTTCTCGCGAGCAACTGCACGAAGAAAAGCATCAAACAAGTCGCGGAGATGATCCGGGCCGCGCGCGATTATCGTTGGGTCGCGATTTACAAAATCGTGAAGGACGAATTTGTGATCATGGGCGGGACGGGGGACGAACCGCCTGCTTATCCGCGCTTTCCGACTACACAAGGCTTGTGCAGCGCAGCGCTTGATTCTGGCAAAGTGATCGTTGTCGGCGACGTTTCGAAGGACAAACGGTATCTGCCTGCATTTCACACCACGCGCTCGGAAATCATTGTGCCAATGAAAGATGAGCATAAGCACATTGTTGGAATGCTCGACGCGGACAGCGACAAGTTGAACGCCTTCGGCGATGAAGATAAACAATTTCTCGAGCGCGCGGCCGGCCTGATTGCGCATTGTCTGGCGTAAATCCAATCGAACGCCTACTCGGCGCGATTCTGGGCGACCAAAGCCGCTTCGGCCAGCTTCTCATTCGCGGAACGAGCAGCGGCGGTTTTGTCCTTTGTCACCGCGACGATCAAAACGCCGCCACTCTGCAAGTTTTTCGAAGCGCTGAGGACGCGATCGAGATCGCGCGCTACGACGAAGCGGGGAATTACCGCCCGCTGAAGACCGCTCCGGATTTGAGGCGCGGCTGGCAATTGGAAGTTGTCGATCTTAGCGAGCTGCGCCGCGCGCTCGATTATTTTTATCCAGGACGACTTGCTGCTCTGGTCGCCTGGGAAAGAAAACGGCTAACAACAACGCCGTTGCGTGACACGTTGGATCGCCAATCGGGGATGTATCGCGTCGCGGCGAAGATTTCGGATCAGCAAATCGACGATGTTGTCGCAAACACATGTCGATCGGACGGCAGTTGTTTGCGCACGATTTTGTGGAAAAGAGATAAAACCGGAGCAATTTCATCCACAAAACTCCCGTCGGAGAAATTCGAGCCAGCGCACGATCAAACCGGCCGCGGTGAGAAGACGATTCCGCTGCTCTGTCAGGAAGCGTGCGCGGTGTTGCTGAACGAGTGTCGCAGAGCGGTTAAAGGCGAAACCGAAGAATGATTGTCCGCGCGAAAGTCGTCGTCACGATGGACGGCCCGCCGATCGAAAATGGTGCGGTCGTGATTGTGGGAGAACGCATCACCGACGTCGGGAAATTTTCCGAGCTGAGAAAGGCCCACTCGACGGACGAAGTTGTCGATCTCGGTGAACGAGGACTCCTGCCCGGGCTAATCAACGCGCATTGCCATCTCGATTACACGCGCCTGCGCGGCAAGATTCCGCGGCAGAAATCGTTCACGGACTGGATTCGCGCGATTAACGCTGAGAAAGCGACGCTCTCGCCGCAAGACTACGTCGCGTCGATAAACGAAGGCTTTGTTGAAGCAAAGCGATTCGGAACGACGACGATCGCCAATCTGACTGCGTTTCCGGAATTGGTTGCGCGAATTCAGGCGCCGATTCGGACTTGGTGGTTTGCCGAATTGATCGAAATCGCAGACGCACTGGGGACTGGCGCCGCACGCGCCTTTTACCGCATCAGCAAATTTGTATCGGCGTTGCGAAGAAATTGCGGACCGCGAAGATATTTTGCTCACGACCCATTTGGCTGAATCGCGGGAGGAGATGTCGATGTTTGGGGACGCGCGCGGGCCGCTCTACGATTTCTTGAAGGGAATCGGGCCGGCCATGAGCGATTTTTCCGACGAAACCCCGGTCGAAAAGTTTTTAGTGGAACGCGTGACGAAAATCGATCGCACCTACCTGCTGGTGCACCTGAACGAAATGACGCAGACCGATTTTGAATTGTTTGCAGCATCGAAAGGTCGATTCTCGGTCGTCCATTGTCCGCGGAGTCATGCGTACTTCGAGCATTCGCCGTTTCAGTTCGAAAAACTACGTGCGCTCGGACTAAACATTTGTCTCGGAACGGACAGTTTGGCGAGTAACGTGGACTTGAGTTTGTTCGCGGAGATGCGCGCGTTTCAAAAAGAGTTTCCGAACGTTTCGCCGGAAGAAATTCTAAAGATGGTGACCTCGAATCCTGCGCGCGCGTTGCGACGCTCGGAAAGATTTGCGCGGAATTCTTTGCGGACCTCATCGCGGTTCCGCTTACAAGATCGACAGCGATCTTCGACACGATCATTGCGTCCGGCCAGCCGGCCGGCTGGTCGATGGTCGGAGGCCGGGTTTTGGCCCCGTAGAGGTAAATTCTCAAAACCGCTTTCTTTTTCTCAAAACTGAAATATTCTCCGCGCTGAGATTTACCATGGCAAAAATCGTAATTATCGACGACGAGCCCGCAATGGTGGAGGTCATTGTGACCCTCTGTCGCGAAAAGGGGCATCAAGTTTTCCCATTCAACTCAGCGCCGAAAGCGGTCGAGCAGCTCGACAGCATCGAACCGCAAGTGGTCATCGCCGACAT
This sequence comes from Verrucomicrobiota bacterium, assembly GCA_003219495.1. The sequence goes on from QHOZ01000159.1 coordinate 2,636, forward strand.
CAAGATGGAAACGATGAGCGGCTTCGATGTGCTGCGCCACGTCCGCGAACATCATCGGCAGACGGCGGTCATTTTGATCACGGCCTACGGAACCGAGGAGACAGCGGTCCAGGCGATGCGAATGGGCGCTTACGATTACATCAAGAAGCCGTTCAAGATCGACGAGCTGCAACTCACGGTGCAGCGCGCGCTCGATTATCAAGCAGCCGTTCGCGAAAACGTTTATCTCCGGAAAGAACTCAAGAATCGCTACAAGTTCGAGAACATCATCGGCACGAGCGGCAACATGCAGCACGTTTACAATTTGATCAGCAAAGTCGCCGACACGGATAGCACGGTGTTGATCGTCGGTGAAAGTGGCACGGGCAAGGAGCTCGTCGCGCGCGGTCTACATTTTAATTCCAACCGCCAGCATCATCCATTCGTCGCGATCAACTGCAGCGCGTTGCCGGAAAATTTGCTCGAGTCGGAATTGTTCGGGCACAAGAAAGGTTCGTTCACGGGGGCAGTTGTCGACAAGCGCGGTCTGTTCGAGGAAGCAAACCTCGGCACGATCTTCCTCGACGAAGTGAATTCAATGGCGCCGGCATTGCAGACAAAGCTGCTGCGTGTTTTACAGGAGCGTGAAGTCCGGCGAGTGGGCGACAACAAAAGTTCGCCCGTTAACGTGCGCGTCGTCGGAGCAACGAACGAAGCGCTGCAACCGAAGTTAAAGGACGGAACTTTTCGCGAGGACTTGTATTACCGACTCGCCGTCATTCCGATCGAGATCCCGGCATTGCGTGATCGGCTCGAAGACGTTCCGCTGTTGGTGAATCATTTTCTCCAGAAACAAGCGAGCTCCTCCGGAGGCGAGCCGAAAAAGATCGATCCCGAAGCGGTCGATATTCTGTGTCATTACAATTATCCCGGAAACGTGCGCGAATTGGAGAATGCGATCGAGCGCGCCTGTGCGTTATGTGAGAACGATCAGATTTTGGCGACTGATCTGCCGCCGCACATCGTCAGTCACGCCAAAGGCGATAAGCAGGACCACGCCCTCGCGAACATGCCGGTGGGGCAGACGCTCGACGATTTTGTCGCGCAACAGGAGCGCAGCTACATCGAAGCGACGCTCCAACATTGCGATGGCTCGCGCGAAAAAGCCGCCCAGATGCTCGGCATCAGCATGGCCACGCTTTATCGCAAAATTGAACCGAAGAAGAAGTAGCGAGCGACTCAGCTATTCGACGCGTCGCTCGCACGAATGGCTCCGCGCAGAAAATCGGTAGCGCTCATTCGCCGTTTGCCTTCGAGCTGCACTTCAGTCAGCGACAACGCGCGATCTGCCGCCGCGATCACGAGCTCTTTATCACGGCGCAAAATTTCGCCGGGCTTGCCGCGAAGATCGACAATCGATGCGGAGAAAATCTTGAGCTTTCGATTTTGGAAATCGCTGAACGCTCCCGGCCACGGATTGTAAGCGCGAATCTTTCGCTCGATCGTTTCCGCGGGCTCGTTCCAATTGATGCGCCCCGACTCGCGATTGAGTTTCGGCGCGTAAGTCGCAGACGCTTTGTCTTGCGGAACGCGCGGCGCGTTTGGAAACATTTTTAACGCCTCGAGCAAAACTTCCGGTGCGATTTCGGCGAGCCGATCGTGCAACGACTCGCCGGTTTCATTCGCCGCGATGTCGATCTTGCGTTGCAACAAGACGTCGCCGGTGTCGAGACCTTCATCCATGTACATGACCGTCATTCCGGTTTCGCGATCGCCGGCCGCGATGGCGGCCTGAATCGGCGCCGCGCCGCGCCAGCGTGGCAGCAGCGACGCGTGCAAATTCAAACACGCGATCTTTGGAGTTTCGAGAACGGCGCGCGACAGAATCTGCCCGTACGCGAAAACGACGATCATATCCGGCGCGAGCGCGCGAATTTGTTCGATCGCTTGAGGATCTTTGATTTTCGCCGGCTGTAAGATCGACATCTTGCCTTCATCGAGCGCAGCTTTGATCGGCGGCGCGGTGATTTTTTGCTCGCGACCGGCGGGTTTATCCGGCTGCGTGACAACGCCGACGAGTTCGTGCTCGGATTTTTGCAGCGCGCGCAACGTCGGCACGCCGATGTCGCCGGTGCCGATGAATACGATCCGCATTTGCGGATTATCGAAGCGATCGAAGTGGAATGCGAACTTGTCTCCGTTGCGGCTGCATCGCCTGCGCCATCACCTTTTCGCTGGCGGTGACTTCGCGTTGCCCGACGGACGAGCCGCACTCGGTGCAGAGATAATCGAAGATCTCTTTCTCCGGCAGAACTAGGAGCAATCGCTCGCGCACCGGCGTGGTCGCGCGGCATTTTTCGCAGTAAAGGCTCGAGGCAGTGAAATTCTCAAACTGCGACTGCTGCGGTCGCGGTTGCGGCGGCTCGTGCTGGTGCGGGTTCATTCTTGATTCCGTTAACGCTCGCTAAAATGTCGAACAACACTTTCGCGGGCGGCTGCGTCGCGTCAACGACCGTGATGCAATCCTTCGGATAATGACTGAGCACCGGCTTGGATTCTTTTTCGTAAATGTCGAGCCGACGTTTGATGACTTCTTCGTTCGCGTCATCGAGGCGGTTGTCTTTCAACGCGCGCTTTTTCAATCGCCCGAACAAGGTCTCCCGATTTGGACAGGCGAGATGAAAAACTTTCTCCACGTCGATCAGTGCTTCCATGATCTTCGCTTGCGCCACATTTCTCGGGATCCCGTCGAGCACGAGGATATCGATGTCGGGTTTGAATTTGTGCGCGTCGACCGCGGCATCAATCGCTTCTTTCCAAAGCTCGACCGTGATGTCGTCCGGCACGAGCTGGCCTTTGCTCGAATATTCCAGGAACGCTTTGCCGAGTTTTGTGCGGGTGTCGATCGAGCGGAAGACGTCCCCGCACGGGCAATGGAAATATCGGGGGATCGTGCCGAGGGTTTTCCCTTGAGTGCCTTTGCCGCTACCGGGCGCGCCGAACAAAATAAACGTGCGGTATTTCATGAACACGTCAGGTATACCGCACTCGCGGTAAATCGGGAAGGGAAGTTATTTCGTTCCGACGGGATCGATATTGACGCGGCGACCTCCGCGATCGAAGCGAACGTTGCCATCCACGAGCGCGAAAATCGTGTAATCGCGGCCGAGACCAACGTTCTTGCCCGGTTGAAATTTCGTGCCGCGCTGGCGAATAATAATATTGCCCGCGACAACCATCTCGCTGCCGAATTTTTTAACGCCCAGCCGTTTGCTAACGCTATCGCGGCCGTTCTTAACGCTGCCCTGTCCTTTTTTATGAGCCATTGCTTAGGATTTTTTAGATTTTGAACCGGCGGCAATACTTTTGATTTTCACGCGCGTCAACTTGCGGCGATGCCCAACCGTGCGGTGATAACCTTTGCGGCGCCTGTATTTGAACGCGATGACCTTTTTATCTTTGCGTTGCTCAACGACCTCGGCCGTGACCTTTCCACCGTCGCTCAATTTCCCGCCGTCGATGTGCATCAACACTTCGAACGTTGCGGTCTTGCCCGGCTCAACGTCCAAAAGATCGACGTCGACCGTATCGCCTTCCGCGACGCGATATTGCCGGCCACCAGTCTTGATAATTGCGTAGGTCATAAGGTCTTTTCCGAGGGGAAAAAGCCGCGCAAAGTCTCACAGAAGCGGCCCCTTGGCAACCCGGAAATCGTCTACTTTTGAGACGGTGAAATTAGCAGGACAATCTCGCCTTTTGGAAGGTGCGCCTCGTAATGCGCAAGGAGCTCGGTCGCAGTGCCACGCCGGAATTCTTCGAATTTCTTAGTCAGCTCGCGCGCAACGCACAGTTGTCGATCTTGCAGGATGTCGATCGACGCCTTCAGCGTTTTCGTAAGCCGATAAGGCGATTCGAAAAAGATCGATGTTACTTCACGCGTGGCGGCGGCGCGCAATTCGCGCTCGCGCTGGCCGCTTTTGATCGGCAAAAATCCGCCAAAGAAAAATCTCTCGGCCGAGAATCCGGATCCGACCAGCGCCGTCGAGATCGATGACGCGCCGGGAATAATTGTGAATGGAAGTTCGCGCTTGATGCATTCGCGGATCAATCGCGCGCCGGGATCGGAAACTCCCGGCGTTCCGGCATCGGTGATGAGCGCGATTTTTTCGCCGGCCGCGAGTCGTTCCACCAACTGCGCGGTGCGCATCGCTTCATTGTGCTGGTGATAACTGATCAGCGGCTTCGCAATTTGATAATGCTTTAACAAAATTCCCGAATGCCGCGTGTCCTCCGCTGCGACAAGATCGACATCTTTCAAGACCTCAAGCGCGCGCAGTGTGATGTCGCCGAGGTTTCCAATAGGCGTAGCGACAACGTAAAGCATCGAATTTGAATAAGGCCAACTCGTCTAACGAGAAACGAAAATCATACAAAGGATATTATTATGAGAATACGAAATTGGTTTTTGGCGCTGATGCCGTTCGGATTGATTGGTTGTGCGGAGGAAGCGCCGCCTCCTGTCGCGACGACGACGACCGTAACCCGCGAAGTGACGACCACTGGTCCGACGGTTGAGCCGGTTGGCACTAATGTCGTGGTGACCCAAGCGCCGCCGCCCGTGCGCGTCGAAACGCAAACGGTCGCGCCGGGCCCCACTTATGTCTGGCAAAAAGGCTACTGGCGTTGGAATGGCGGACGTTATCTTTGGGTGCCGGGGCATTGGGTTGAGCGTCCACGTGCCGCGGCCGTTTGGACGGAAGGTCATTGGGTTCGCCGCGGTGGCGGTTGGATTTGGGTCGGCGGTCACTGGCAATAAGAGAATTTGCATCGCGTCGCAGTGAAGACTTTCTTGCGGCGCGATGCATGATTCCTCCCGCCGAACGCCTACGCGAAAAGGCGTTCGATTTTTCTTCGGCGTTTTTCTGCTTTTGCTGATCGCGCTGTCGATCTTGTACTTCAAGCAGCACGCGCTCGTTTATCATCCGCGACCGTACGGCGAAAGTTATGTTTACGCGCTGCCGGCCAACGGCGTTGAAATCAATTACACCGTCGCCAATGCGAAATACGTCGCGTTCTACGTTTCTGGAATTCACGCGACGCCGGACCGAGTGTGGGTCGCATTTTGCGGTAACGGTTCACTCGCGCTGGATTGGACGTCGATCCTCAAACAATATCCGCCGAATGGTGACGCGTTTTTGTTGATTGATTATCCCGGTTACGGAAAGAACGGCGGTTATGCGACGATCGCGAGCACGCGTCTGTCGGCTGCTGCGGCGCTGAAGACATTGCTCGAGCGGCTGCAAACCAATGAAGATCGCCTGACGCTCTGCACGATCGGGCATTCGTTGGGCGCGGCGGTCGCGCTCGATTTCGCCACGAATCATCGCGTGCAAAAAATTGTCCTGATCGCGCCATTCACAACACTGCGAGAAGAAGCGGCGAGCATCTTCGGCGGTTGGGTTTCGCATTTGCTGATCGAGAGTTACGACAACCGCGCAAATCTTCGTGGCGCGATGAAGCTGAATCCAGTAACGCGCGTCGCGATTTTTCATGGCACGGAGGATCAGGTGATTCCGGTCCGGATGGGCACCGAGCTCGCTCGCGAATTTCCGTTCGTGCAATTCTTTGCGATCAAAGGCGCCGATCACGTGAGTGTCCTCAATCACGCTCACGACGACATTATCAATTGGATGAACGATTGAGTGAACGAATGACGGCCTGGAACGATCCAAGCTGTGGAGACGTTCAGTGAAGCCAGATTTCCAGTTCGACCACCAGCGCTTCCCGCGCACCGACTGTTTCTTTCAGTCGGGTGCCGACCGTTGGTATCATTACTGGTCGAACGATGAGGGAGATTTTCGCGCTCACAACGTTGGCCGCGAATATTTGATCGCGGCCGCGCGCGAACGTGCAAAAGACATGGTCGTTCTCGGCATTCTTCTGCTCGCGGCAGCGTGGCCTATTGTTTTGGTAATGATCGAAGTGGCGCGGCTCCACCAAACTCACCACTAAGATCGACAATGTCGATCAGCGGGCGGAAGAAATTCGTCGCGGTATTGCGGAGTAGTTTCGGGCGCGAACCCGTGACGCGTAATGTTTTCGGTGACGACGCGCGGGACGACGAATTGCAAAAGATAATCCGCGCCGCCGGCTTTGGTGCCGTCGCCACTCATTTTAAATCCGCCGAATGGATGACGGCCGACGACCGCGCCGGTGCATGAACGGTTAATGTAAACGTTACCCGCCACGAGCTCCGCTTTCGCGCGCTCGATGTTCGCCGGACTGCGCGAGAAAAATCCGGCGGTTAGCGCGAACTCGGTGCCATTTGCGATTTCAAATGCTTCATCGAGATCGCGCGCTTTGATCACGCTCAAGACCGGGCCGAAGATTTCTTCGCACGCGATCTTTGCCGCCGGATCGACATTCGTGAAGATCGTCGGCGGAATAAAAAATCCCTGGTTCGGCACATCGCCGCGTTGAAAGGCGAGACGCGCTTCCTGTTTACCGCTCTCGATGTAGCCGAGAATATTTTTGTGCGCTTTACCGTCGATCACCGGGCCGACCGTAATTCCGGGTTCTTCCGGGTTTCCGACGCGCAAGCTCGCCGCGGCGCTCATCAAACGTTCCATCGCGCGCGGATAAATTTCATCGAGAATAATCAAGCGGGAGCAGGCCGAACACTTTTGGCCTTGATAGCCGAACGCTGAATAAATCGTGTCGACGATCGCTTCGTCGAGATCTGCATCAGCGTCGATGATCACCGCGTTCTTGCCACCCATTTCGCAAATAACTCGTTTTAGCTCGCGCTGACCTTCGCGCGTCTTACCTGCGCTTTCCCAAATCCGCAGACCGACTTCGCGCGAACCGGTGAACGCGATAAGATCGACATCTTTGTGATCGACCAAATGCGCGCCCATAACTGAGCCTTTGCCGGGAAGATAATTCAGAACGCCGCGCGGGATTCCGGCTTCCTCGAAAATCTCCATCAACATTGCGCCGACGACTGCGGATTGCTCGGCGGGTTTCATGATGACGGTGTTGCCGGTGACGAGTGCGGCGGCTGTCATGCCGGTGAGAATGGCGAGCGGGAAATTCCATGGCGCGATGATCAAGGCGACGCCGCGCGGCCAATAATGCTGATAACTTTCTTCGCCGAGCACGTGTTGCGTCAATCGCGGGCGACCAATCATCCGCATTTGTTGCGCGTAGAAGAGACAGAAATCTATCGCTTCGCGAATGTCGCCATCCGCCTCCGCCCACGCTTTGCCGACTTCGTAAACTTCGAGGGCTGAAATTTCATAACGGCGCCGATCCATAATGTCGGCCGCGCGTTCGAGCAGACAGCAACGCGCTTCAAACGGCGTGCGGCTCCATTTTTCGAACGCTTCGCGCGCCGCTTTTACCGCGCGTTCGGCCTCAGCAATTCCTGCTTCGGCAACATGACCGACCACTTCGTCGGGCCGGCTCGGGTTGATCGACGCGATCGTGCTGTCGGTCCAAACGCGATCGCCATCGATGACGAGCGGATATTTTTGCCCGAGTTGCATCTTCACGTGCGCGAGGGCCGCGCGCATTCGTTCCTGGCTTTCTTTGTAGACGAAATTTATCAGTGGCGCGTTTTCGTAAATGTCGCCCGGCGGCGTATCGAGAGAAGCGCCGTCACCGCGAATCTCGAGTTGGCGGGCGCCGTTCGAGCTTTGCGGGACGATTCCAGCGGGATCGCGGAGCAATTCGTTTTCGGAAACGTTATCGGAAAATTTTGCGCGCAAGAAACCTTCGTTCGAAGTGTTTTCGAGCAGACGACGCACGAGATAAGCCATTCCCGGCAACAACTCGCCGACCGGCGAATATTCGCGAACGCGATATCCCGTTTCGACGAGCGCGCGTTTCACCGGACCGGCCATGCCGTAGAGCAATTGAAATTCGAAACGACTGCGGTCGATCCCGAGTTGCTCTGCGAGCGCTTGCGCGTGCGCGATGCTGCGAACGTTGTGCGACCCGAACGCAGCGGTGACGATCGCTTCGTTCTCGAGCAAGAGGCGCGTGAGCACTTCGAAATTCAGATCGCTCTCGGGCTTTTGGAGAAAGACCGGGCAGTCCCATCCGTTTTGACGCGATTTTATTTTTTCAAAATCCCAGTAAGCGCCTTTGACCAGCCGAACGGCGAATCGCGTTCCTCGCTCGCGGCCCCATTCGAGCAAATCGCGCAGATCGTCTTCGGCGTCGCGCAGATAAGCTTGAATGACGATGCCGACGTGCGGCCAGTCGCAAAATTCGCTCTCCATGAACAGGGTCTTGAAGAGATCGAGCGTGGAATTTTTGTGCGCGTAACTCTCCATGTCGAAATTCACAAACGCGCCGAGCTCTCGCGCGCGTCGCAGGATCGGGCGCAATTTTGGCGCGAGATGCGCGATCGCGTTCGCCGGATCCGCGGGATTCATTTGTGAATAGAGCGCCGAGATTTTGACGGAAAGATTTACGACCGGGAACAGATCGGCGTCTTTCCCAAGCGGGTCCGACCAACCGCGACATTCGTGACCAAGATGCTCGAGCAACTGCATGCAGCGCATCGCGTATTCGTTCGCTTCGTTTTCGCTAACGACCGCTTCGCCCAGGAGATCGACCGTGAAACCGATGCCTTGTTTGCGCCGTTTCCGCAGAGTCTTCATGACGTCTTGCGGATTTTTTCCGGCGATGAACTGCCGCGCCATGCCGGAGACGTTCCAGCGCAGGAGCTGACCGCTGATAAACGGCACAATCCTCGCCGCGCGGACA
>QHOZ01000161.1:0-3388 GCA_003219495.1 Verrucomicrobiota bacterium
GCGCTCGCGCGCAGTTTGGAGCGCTTCGATTGCTTCGCCCTTGCGCAGTTCCGCCTCCGAGCAGCTGTGTAGTTGCACGATGTCGATCTTGTCCGTCTTCAATCGCTTCAAACTGCGCTGGATGCTTTCGAGGATTGAATCCTTCGACCAATTCGCATGTTCACCGATGCCGTGAGGATGACCGCACTTGGTGAAGAGATAAAATTCCTTTCGACGATCGCTCACGGCCTGGCCAATCAGCTCTTCGCTGTCGTGATAACACTCGGCCGTGTCGATGACGTTCAATCCGGCGTCGAGCGCGCTGTTCAACAATGCCGCGACGGTTCCACGCGACGCGTTCTCGTAACCAATCTCCGAACCGCCAAATCCGATGACGGACACATCCATGTCGGTTTTTCCAAGGCGGCGCTTTTCCATTCCGAATTTTTAGAACACTAATTGCGTTTTGCCAGCGCCGCGTTCGACCCGGCCAATTTTTTTCGCCTTCAAGAGCGACATCGCGCGTTTTGCGTCGCGCTCAGCGACAATCGCAACCATTCCGATTCCCATGTTGAACACTTGATACATCTCGGCGCGATCGATGTGGCCGCTCGCGCGCAAGAAATGAAAAATTAATTGCGGCCGCCACGATTTGGTTTCGATGACTGCGTCACAATTTTTCGGGAGCACGCGCGGCAAATTGTCGAGCAAACCGCCGCCGGTGATATGCGCGAGTCCTTTGATCATTCCGGTCGGCGCTTTCGCGAGCAGCGGTTGATAATTTCGGTGCACCCGCAGGAGCTCCGCTCCCACCGTGGTTGTCGATCTTGGCAAGTGTGAGCCCGGTTTCAGTTTCATTTTCTCGAACAAAACTTTTCGCGCGAGCGAGTAGCCGTTGGTGTGCAGCCCGTTTGAAGCCAATCCGAGAATCACATCGCCCGGTTTTATTTTGCGGCCATCGATCATTTTTTTCCGATCGACCACTCCGACGATGCAACCTGCGAGATCGTATTCGCTTTTGCGATACATTCCGGGCATTTGCGCGGTCTCGCCACCGATCAACGCGCAACCCGCCTCGCGGCACGCGCGGGAAAATCCGCGAAGCAATTGGTCGAACACTCGCGGCTCGAGTTTCTCGCAGCCGATGTAATCGAGAAAAAATAAAGGCTGCGCACCGAGCACCGCGATGTCGTTCACGCAATGATTTACGAGGTCCGCGCCAACGGTGTCGTGCTTGTTCAGCGCGAACGCGATTTTTAATTTCGTTCCAACGCCGTCGATGCTCGTAACCAAAACCGGATCGCGCATTCCGGGAAAATTTGCGCGAAACAATCCGCCGAAGCCGCCGATTTTCCCCAGCACGCGCGGACCGTGCGTTTGTTTCACGAGCGATTGGATCCGCCGCTTCAGCTTGTTGCCGAGATCGACATCGACTCCTGCGCGCGCGTAAGCCTTCTTTTTCATTTCAAATGGCAAATTGCCGATCGCAAATTTGTCGCAGTGCTCGGCTCAATCTGCAATTTGAAATCTGAAATCTGCAATTACTTGAGGTCCGCGAACAAACTCGGATGCCGTTCCTGATCGACGAGCGCTTTCGCGCGCGCTTCGCGTTTTTCCATGATGAACTTGTCGAGCGCGGGATCGACCGGCAGCGGATATTTGCCGTTGAAACACGCGAGGCAGAATTCGTTTATTGGCCGCCCGGTCGCACGCACCATTCCTTCGACATTCAAATAACCGAGACTGTCGACCCCGAGATATTTCGCGATCTCCTCCATCGACATTTGGTTCGCGATCAACTTTTGCGGATCGGGGAAATCGATCCCGTAATGGCAGGCGAAGCGATGGGGCGGACAACTCACGCGCATGTGCACTTCTTTCGCGCCGGCTTCGCGCAGATTGACCACCCGCGCGCGCGCGGTTGTGCCGCGCACGATCGAATCGTCCACGACCACGACGCGTTTTCCTACCACCAATGTAGTGATTGCGCACGAACGCGTGCTCGAAAGGAATCTTCATTTGTTCGGCGAACCCGAGCGCCGCGTAATTTCCCGAGTCCGGCACCGGAACGACGATGTCGGCTTCGACCGGAAACTGGCGCGCAAGCTCGCGACCCATTTCGGTGCGCACTTTGCCGACGTTTACGCCGCCCATCTTGCTGTCCGGCCGCGCGAAATAAACATATTCGAACATGCAGAACGCCGGTTGCTGCGGTTGAAACGGAAACTCGGAGTGCAATCCATGCTCGTCGATAATCAACACTTCGCCGGGCTTCACTTCGCGAATGAATTCGGCGTGGATTAAATCGAACGCGCACGTTTCAGAGGCGAGCACGTAAGCGTCGTCGAGTTTTCCGAGCGAGAGCGGCCGCCAGCCGAATGGATCGCGCACTGCAATGAGCTCGCGCTCGGTCATGATCAAAAGCGAAAACGCTCCCTGGATTTTCCGCAACGGCGCGAGGGCGCTGCTTCCGTTGTCCAGCGGTTGCGCGAGCAGATGCAAAATGATTTCGCTGTCGGCGGTCGTTTGGAAAATCGAACCTTTGCGCTCGAGCTCGAGCCGGAGGACGTCCGCGTTGATCAAATTCCCGTTGTGCGCGATTCCCATCTGGCCGCGCAAGCAATCGACCACGAACGGTTGCGCATTTTTGATCGTGCTCGTGCCGGTTGTCGAATAACGCGTGTGTCCGATCGCGCGTGTGCCTTTGAGTTGTTCGAGCTCGCGCTGGCCAAACACCTGCGAGACCAGGCCCATGTCTTTGTGAAGCATGAACGACGTGCCCGGACCGTTGCTCGTCACAATTCCAGCGCTTTCCTGCCCGCGATGTTGAAGCGCGAAAAGTCCGTAATAGGTCAGGACCGCGGCGTTCGGATGACCGAACACGCCAAAAAGCCCGCACTCGTGCTGCGGATAAATCTCTCTCGCGTTTAGATTGTCGATCTTCACCTGCGAGGATTGATCAGAGTTGTCGGGAGCGGCCACACGAAAGCTTCCACGCATTCAGGGTTCATTCAAACGCGTTCGCGTTACAAGCTTGGAATGCCCTCGGCGCCGGAATCACTTTCGACCAGACGGCGAATCGCGTTCCACCAATCGTCGTAAAGATCGGCGATCGGCCAGGAAAATTCTTCGCTCGCGACTTGGATGCGCAATTGATCGCCGCCGACTTTGCCGAGTTTTAGGAATGGAATGCCGGCGTCACGCAAGATCGACATAGCCTTCTCGATATTTTCGGGCGCGACCGAAATCACGATCCGCGACTGCGATTCGTTAAAAAGAACCTCTGCTGTGGAGGCAGCCGTCTCTGCTGCCACTTTGATCTCCGCTCCGAACTTCTGTTTCGGATTGAAACAACATTCCGAGAGCGCGACCGCGAGCCCGCCTTCGCTGCAATCGTGCGCGCTTTTCA
>QHOZ01000161.1:3397-6738 GCA_003219495.1 Verrucomicrobiota bacterium
ATGCGGCGGTGGGCCGATCTTTTTTCCGTGGCAAACTTTCAGAAATCGCGAGCCGCCGAGCTCATCGCCGAGTTCGCCGACAAGGACGACCTCATCCCCGACATTTTTGAACCATTGCGTCGTGATGTGCGCTTCCTTCTCGATCAGGCCGACCATGCCGATGGTGGGGGTGGGGTCGACAACGCCGGCGGGGCTCTCATTATATAGAGAGACATTTCCGCCGGTCACAGGCGTGCCGAACGCCCGGCAAGCTTCGGCCGCGCCTTCGACCGCTTCGCGCAGCTGCCAAAAGTTCTCCGGCTTGTAGGGATTTCCGAAATTCAAATTGTCGGTGACCGCGAGCGGCTTCGCGCCCGAGCAGGTCAGGTTTCGCGCTGCTTCCGCGACCGCGATCTTCGCGCCTTCCCGAGGATCGAGCGCGCAATACAGCGAGTTGCAATCGCTAGTCGCCGCCAAAATTTTGTCTGCGTATTTCACGTGAAACACCGCGGCATCGGAGCCGGGCTTCACCATCGTGCCGGTGCGCACGGTGTGATCGTATTGGCGATAGACCCAATTCTTCGACGCGATCGTCGGATCGCGCAGCAACATCCGCAAAGAATCTCGCACAAAGGTCACAACGTTCACGGAGGCTCCAGCAGGAGAAGAAATGCTTTTCAAAAATTCCGCCGAGTCCTTTGTGTCCGTTGTGTGAGTCGGTTTTCTTGCTTCTCTGGAATACAGCGGCGCTTCGTCGGCGAGCGGTTTGGCCGGAATTTCCGCGGCCACGCTCCCGTTGTTGCGCACACGCATCATTCCGTCGTCGGTCACGCGACCGATCTCGGCCCATGGCACGTCCCATTTGTCGAAAATATCGCGCACGATCTTTTCCTTGCCGCGCTTGGCGATGATCAACATTCGCTCCTGCGATTCGCTCAAGAGAATTTCATACGGCGTCATTCCCGGTTCGCGTTTCGGGACTTTAGCGAGATCTATTTCAATTCCGCTCCCGCCGCGGCTGGCCGTTTCGCACGTGGAACAAGTCAACCCGGCCGCGCCCATGTCCTGAATTCCTGCGACCGCATCATTCGCGAGAAGCTCCAGGCACGCTTCCAGCAAAAGTTTTTCTTTGAATGGAGCGCCCACCTGGACTGCCGGCCGATCTTCTTTCGATTCCTCAGTCAGCTCACGTGACGCAAATGCCGCGCCGGCGAGACCATCGCGACCAGGCAAAACACATTGACGAGTGGATTTCCTTCAAAACTTTCGTCGAAATAAATTTCACCGCCGATCGTCGGGATGCCGATGCAGTTTCCGTAATGCGCGATTCCGGAAACAACGCCGGTGAAGAGCCGGCGGTTCGTCGCAACGTTCGGGGAGTTGCCGCTTATCGGTCCGAAGCGAAGCGAGTTGAGACAAAATTCCGGGCGCGCGCCCATCGTGAAGATGTCCCGAATGATTCCGCCGACGCCCGTCGCTGCACCTTGAAACGGTTCAATCGCGCTCGGGTGATTGTGCGATTCCATTTTGAATGCAATCGCCCAGCCGTCGCCGATATCGACCACGCCCGCGTTTTCCTCGCCGGCCTTCACCAGAATATTCGGGCCACTTGTCGGAAATTTCTTCAGCTCGTTTCGCGAATTTTTATACGAGCAATGCTCGCTCCACATGACCGAGAAGATCCCGAGCTCGGTGAAATTGGGCTCGCGCCCGAGGATTTTTTTGATCCGCTCGAATTCTTCCGGCGTGAGGCCGTGTTTCGCCACCAGCTCCGGAGTGACTTTCGGATCGGGTGCGCGCGTCATCGACAACGCACGTTATCGAATGTGTCCCCCGGCACAACGCGGAGTTTTCCTGAATAAACTCGAATACTGCAACTGCCACAGGAGTCTAAATTTATATAGAAAGAAGGGATGAAAGATGAAACGACTCATTGCTAGGGGCCGCGCGCGCTCTGTCTAATTATATAGAGAGAAGGTGGATTAAATGAAGATACCCATGACGATTTTCGCCGCAGTAATTTGTGCGGCGTTTCTGAGTGCCCAAACCGCGAGCGCGTTTCCCGGTCAGCGTATGCCGTGGAGGGCTGCGCATTTGGCCGGCAAAGTGGCCGCCAAGATCGACAATCACGTTGTCCATCCCGTGACGCACGGGATTAAACGACGCTTAAGGTAAGAGTTTTCCTGATCGGTGCCGATTCGCTGACCGCGGTCGAATATTTGCCCCGCGAGTTAAGTCGAAGAAACGAAACCACTAGGGAGGATAAAATGATGAAGAAACTAATTATTGGATTGGCTTGTGCTGCGGTTGCGCCATTCGCTTTTGCGCAGACCAGCACGACTACAACTGAACAAACAACCACGACAGCGCCGGCAACGACGACTTCGACCACGAGCACGACTTACACGTCGGGCACGGTCACGACGTACGAGCCTGGCAAAACCATCGTGGTGAAGGATGAACGCGAGGGACCAGTTTCCTTCGCGCTTAAGGCTCCTGTTCGCATCGTGAACAAAGCGGGCAAGGTAGTTACGAGAACGCTCACGCCGAAAGACAAGGTGAAGGTGTATTACACCGGCACCGGTGAAACTCGCGTGATCGAGCACGTGGAAGTTGACGACGATTAAGCGAGCGTAAGTTCGCAAATTCAAAAGCCGCAGGGTCGAAAGGTCCTGCGGCTTTTTTGTTTCTATCTCGAATTCGCTCTCGCCGTTTCCTAGGATGGGTCATGGACCTTTCGACGCTCGCGAATGTGGCTACGGCATTGACCGTCCTGACTGCGGTGATCTTTGGTTTGATCGAGATGCGTCATGCTCGACGCGAACGTGACGAGCGCGCCGCGTTTGAGCTCGTTCGCTCGCACATGACGCCACAATGGCTCGACTCGGCAGTCATCGTTCAAGCGCTACCTGCTGACGCGCGTCATGATCAAATTGAGGGCGACCCGCGCGTGCTACAGGCAGCAGTTTCAGTCGGACTGATTCTCGAAGCGTTGGGCTACGCTGTCTTCACGGGCATTGTTCCGCTCAAAATGATCGACCAATTCATGGGCGGAATCACCCGGGTCGCTTTCAACCGCATGCGCGACTACATTAACTTCGAACGAAAGCGCAGCGGCTCGGAAAAAGGCTGGGAGTGGTTTGAGTGGCTCAGCGAACAGCTCGAACGACACGGCACGGGCGAAACGAATTTACAGCGCGGGGCGCACGTCGCTTATCGCGACTGGAAGCCCGGGCGTTAAGCGCGGGCGTTTGCGTTTCAAACCCAAATCGCGGAAACTTTCTGCCTCATGGGTTTCGATTTGAAGGAAATCATCGCCGCTCGTTTGGGTGAGAATTACCAACTGCACGAGAAGCATTTGA
>QHOZ01000162.1 GCA_003219495.1 Verrucomicrobiota bacterium
GGCGCGAGAGCAGATGCTGGTTCTTGCCGATGTAAAGCGCCGGCAGTCCGACTTTGCTGAACTCGAAATTGTCCGCGCGATAGATGCTGCCTTTTTCCGGACGCAGATTCGGAATCATTTCGCGGCCTTGCCGTTTCGCCGCGGCCGCGAGCATGTCGTCCAGATCGGAGAAACCATAGCTCGCGTCCTCAATGTCGCGCGCTTTGCCCCAGACATTCAAGGTGTCGATGTTGATGTCGGCCAAAGTTTTCTCGAGCGGATAAATCGGATGCTCGGCGTACCATTTCGCGCCGAGGAGCCCGGCTTCCTCAGCAGTCGTCGCCATGAAGAGAATCGATCGCTTCGATGGCGGGCTAACTTTTGGAAACGCGGTGGCAAGGGCGATGACTGCGCTCACGCCCGATGCATTATCGATCGCGCCGTTGAAAATCTGGTCGCCCTGAAGTTCGGGATGCTTGCCGAGATGATCCCAGTGCGCGCTGTAAATCACATATTCGTCTTTCAGGTCCGGATCGGCGCCTTCGAATTTGCCGATCACGTTGAGCGATTTGAACGAGCGAACTTGTTGTTTGATGTCGATGTTCGCTTTGGCGTTAAGCGCAACCGGTTTGAATTCTTTCGTGACCGCCAATTTCTTGAGCCGGTCGAAACTTTGGCCGCAGTCGGCCAGCATTTTTTTCGCGACATCGAGCGTGATCCACGATCGCGCTGAGACCGCGCCCATATTTTTGTCGGGATTATCGAGCTCGAAATTCTCTTTCGACCAACTCGACTTCACAACTTGCCACGGATAAGCAGCCGGAACGGTTTCGTGAATGATGATGGCCGCAGCCGCGCCTTTTTGCGCCGCGATTTCGTATTTGTAAGTCCAGCGACCGTAATAGGTCATCGCCTTTCCCTTGAACATTTTGTCGTCGAGCTTCGACGGATCTTTCGGATCGGGAACGGCCGGATCGTTGATCAGCATCAAGATCGTCTTGCCGCGAACATCGACATCTTTGTAATCGTCCCATCCGTATTCCGGCGCGACCACGCCGTAACCAACAAAGACGATATCGGAGTTGTCGATCTTGATTTCATTTTGCAACCGCGCGGACGACGCAACGAAATCATCCTGAAATTTCAAATCCATTGGCGGTTTGCCGTTCGCGACAAATTGCAGGCGAGGATCGCTTTTGATTCCGGCGAGCGGCACTTCCTGGATGAACTTGCCGTCTGGATTTCCGGGCTGAAGGCCGATCGCTCGAAATTGATCGGCAATGTATTTGGTTGCGAGCTCTTCGCCTTTTGATCCCGGCGCGCGGCCTTCAAATTCATCCGACGCGAGAATTTTTATGTGCGCCAGCAAAGCGTCGGGCGTGATGAGATCGAGCGCGGGCTTCAGCTTCTCGGCGACTTTGTCGTCGGCGGCGAAAAGGGAGAGCGTAAATGAAATAAAAACGAGACAACACAAGCGACGTGCGTTCATAACAAAGAGAGTTGTAGTGGTGCTTGTTCTCAAGCACCGAACCAAAAGATAGGCGCTTGGCAGGAGCGCCTCTACAACAATTTCTATTGCCCTTCTTTCGAAGGCCCGGCAGGCGCTTTTGTTTTGTCGTCAGCTTTCACGCCGATCTTTTTCAGGAACGGCTCAACCGATTGTTTGCGACCCAGAAATTTCTCGATTGACACCGTGACGTCGCGGCCGTCGCCTTGCGCGTAAATTTCATTACGCAATTTCGCGCCGGCCTGCTTGTCCTGATAACCTTGCGGCGCTTTTTCGAACACCGTCGCCATGTCGGCCGCGATCGCGTCTGCCCACGCATAACCGTAATAACCGGCATCGTAGCCGTTCATGTGGCCGAAATACGTGACCATGGTTGTGCTCGGCTCGATCGGCAGAAAAACTTTCTCGAGCACAGGGTTCGAAATGTTGACGCAATCCCATTGCGCGCCTTCCGGATGCGCATCGTGCATCGCGAGATCGAGCGACGCGAACGCGAATTGGCGCCGATAAAAAATTCCGGCGGTCGCTTTTTTGGCGTCGTTCATCTTTTGAATCACGTCCGCCGGAATTTTCTTCGATGGATCGCGATAATCGGCGGCGAAAGTATCGAGCACTTTCTTGTCCCATACCCAGTTTTGAAGCATTTGGGACGGGGCTTCGACGAAATCGCCGGGAACATGCGTGCCGGAGAAGCGCCCATACTTCGCGCGCGTGGTGATTTCGTGGAGACAATGTCCGAACTCGTGAAACAACGTTTCAACGTCGGAATGCGTCATGAGTGACGGCTTGTCGGCGCTCGGCGGCGGGAAATTGCAAAGCAATGCCGCGACCGGGCGCTGATATTTTCCGTCCGGCAAAAGTTTGCCGCTCTGAAGTCCGAACTCGGCGAAGTGATTGAATTTTCCGTCGCGCGGGAACATATCGAGATAGAACATTCCGAGCGGCTCGCCGGACGCTGCGTCGGTCACCATGTAAAATTGCAGGTCGTCGACCCATTTGTAAGGCGCGGCGATTTTTTCAAACTTCAGCCCGAAGATGCTTTGGTAAATGTTAAACATCCCTTCGAGCACTTTTTGGAACGGGAAAAAGTCGCGGAGCGCTTCCTTGTCCACCGCGTATTTCTGCTTCACGAGCTGGTTGTTGTAATAACGCCAGTCCCAAACGCCGATCTTCGCGTTCGGATCTTTCGTGTCAGCCGCTTTCATTTTCTGCAACTCGGCGACCTCGGCCGCGAATTTTGGCTGAATCCCCGAGATCAGATCGTCGATGTATTTTTTCGCGCCGGCGCCGCTTTTGGCCATTTTGATTTCGGTCTGGAAATCGTCCCACGATTTGTAACCAAGCCGGAGCGCGATCTTGTTCCGCAACTCAATCATTTGGTTCAACACCGCGTGATTCGTGTCTTTCGCGAGCGAATCGTGGATCACATAAAGTTTTTTGCGGGTCGCTTCGCTCTTCGCGTTTTCTTCAACGGCGACGAACTGCCAGGTCACATTCGGAAGGACGGTGTATGAGTCATCGCCGGTTTTGACGCCGGGTGAGGCGAAGAAACTTTCTGGAACGCCATCCAGCTCCGCTTTGGTGAAAACGACGGGCACTTTCGCGTTGACGATGTTCGTGTCGAAATCGGTGCCGAGCTTCGCGAGTTGCTTGCGGAGATCTTCAACTTCTTTGCGTTTCTCCGGCGGCAACGCCAAACCCGCGCGGCGGTAATCGCGCATCGTTTCATCGAAAAGTTTTTTATCTTCGCCGGTGAGGTTTGGCTTTGTGTCCGCGAAAGCTTTCAGCGCTTTGTAAACATCCTCGCGATAATCGATGCCGACCGCCCAATCCTGAAATTCCTTCACCCCGTTCTCGGCAGCGGCGCGCATTTTTTCATCCGGATGGCTTTCCTTGATCACGACCGCGCGTCCCGCCGCGTTGCTTGCGGCCCAATTCAAGTCGTCGAGAGCGACGACTGTGTTCTTGAACGTCACTTTGCTAGGATCCTGCGCGCCGATTTGGTCGAGCGCTTTGTTTGCCGTCGCGATCGCGTTTTTAACCAGGCCCTCAACGGCTTCGGGCGTTTGTTCCCAAGCGGGAACGGTCAGGACGGCATTCGCTTTGTCGGCTGCGGCTTTGAAATCGTCGACGGTTTTCAAATCCTCCGCGCGAAGATTTGGAGCAAGAGCAAGAGTAAGAGCAAGACAAGACCGGAGGATCGACAATTGTTTCATGGCGTTGAGTTTGGTTTGATGGGAGCAGCGAAGATTGTGTAGAAGAGAGGGCCGGTAAAGTGAAAATCTTGTGATCCAAAAATTCCTGCTCGCGTTTATTCCGGTTTTTGTCGCGATCGACGCGCGCGGATTGGTCGCCATTTTCATGGGACTGGGCACCAGCGCGTCACACGAGCACCGACGACGTCAGGCGTTGCTCGGACTTCTGACCGGCTTGCTCGTGTCGATCGGCTTTATTTTCCTCGGCAAAGCAATCTTTGCCGCGCTTGGAATTACCGTCGCCGATTTTCAAGTCGCCGGCGGATTGATCCTGCTCGCACTCGCGGTGCGTGAGTTAGTCGGGTATGGCAAGGCGGATCGCGACTCGGACAATGAGTTCGGCGTTGTTCCGCTCGGCATGCCGTTGATCGCGGGGCCGGCGTTGCTCACCGCGCTTTTGATTTTGATCGACAGCGTCGGCGTCGTGTTCACGTTGTTATCGCTGATCGTGAATCTTTCGATTGTCGCAATCGCGCTTTGCAATGCCGAGCGATTCACCCGGTGGATGGGAAGACAAGGTTTGCGCGGCGTCTCAAAAATCATCGCGCTGCTATTGGCGGCGATTGCGATTAGTTTGATTCGCCGCGGCTGGCAGGCGCACTAACCGCTGACTCTGATTACCGACTTCTGGATCAGTGCTGCTGTCCCGGCATCGCGCGTTTCAACTCGGCGTCTTTGTCGCCATGCTGATAACGGAGGTTCAGCTCACCCTCGATCGCGTAGATCTCGTTCTGCTGATCAGAGAAAGCTTCGCCTCCATGATGAATGAAGATGGGGCGTCCATGTCGATCTTGCCGTTGCGGGATCTGGCGGTAGAGATCGAGCCGGCGTTGCTGCAACTGCGCGGTCGTCCATTTTTTGTACGGCGAGTTCGCTGGTGAGAAGGAGCCCGGACCGGTCGTCTTCGGACCAACTGGTTGTCCCGTGCCCGGCGTCTGACCGTTAGCGGCGCTGACAAGAACTGCGGCCATCGCGACTGCCAATAATGTTTTCATAGTCTTAATATTAAGTTCGATCCTGCTCTGTCGAAAGCGTTCAAATATTCAACCGCGGGCCGGGCCCGACGTTGCGCAATTTCGACTCGCTTTTGCAATGAATTACGCTCTATTTCGTCCAACCCTCACTGGGTTGACCGCGCCAACGAGCGTTGTTAACGTCCACGCCTTTAATTATGAGATTCCCGCTCGCACTCACCTCGAAAATTGCTGCCTATATCGTCGGGCACAAGCTGCGCGGAACGAAGAAGTTCGCCACCGTTCTGCAGCTCGAGCCGCTGCACACCTGCAACCTGACCTGCACCGGCTGCGGCCGGATTCGTGAATATTCGACCTCGATGAAGGACGTCATGCCGCTCGAGGATTGCCTGAGCGCGGCCAAGGAATGCAATGCGCCGATGGTTTCCATTTGCGGCGGCGAACCGCTGATCTATCCCCAAATCGAAGCGCTCGTGGAGGGACTGCTCGACCAGAGCCGGATCGTTTACATCTGCACGAACGCGATGTTCATGCGCAAAAAAATGCGCGAGTGGATGGCGAAGGAATTACAAAACGCCGATGGCGCGAAACGCAACGATCTCGATGGCAAGATTGGAATCTTGTTGGCGCGCGGATTGATCACGGAGAAAGACGCAACCGACATTCGCAAAGGTCCGAAGGACGCGAACAAACCAGTGATCGCGCCGAGCAAGTGGATGTATTGGAACGTTCACCTCGACGGCCTCGAACGGATCCACGATTTGATCGTCGAGCGCGAAGGCGTCTTCAAGGAATGCATTCTGGCGATGAAGATGGCGAAGATTCTCGGTTATCAGGTCGCAACCAACACCACGGTCTATAAAGAGACCGACATGGACGAGCTCGAGCAGATGTTCGATTACCTGTCCGATCTCGGCGTTGACGGACACACCATCACGCCCGGTTACGATTACATGGTCTCGCGTTTGAATTTGCAGCCGGAGAATTTCTTCCTCACGCGCGAGCTGACTGTAGAGAAATTCCGCCGCATGGATGAGTGGATGAATCGCTACACGTTTTTCGGTACGCCGGTCTATTTCGAATTCCTCGCCGGCAAACGCGATCTGACTTGCTCAGCGTGGGCGATCCCTACCCGAAACATTCGCGGTTGGAAAGCGCCATGTTATTTCATGACCGACGCAATCGGCACGAACGGCAGCGGTCACTACTCCAGCTACAGCGAGTTGCTCGAAAGTGTGGATTGGGAGAAGTACGGCGTGGTTGACGGCGTCGCGCGCGATCCGCGTTGCGGGAACTGCATGACGCACTGCGGCTACGAGCCGACGGCCAGTCTCGGTTTGAACGCTCAGCCCGGCGACACTTGGAAGACGGTGAGATTTAATTTCGGTGCGCGGCCGAAAGCAACTGGACTCGGCAGTGAAACGGTCGTGTTCAACGGCGTCACTTCCGGTAACGGACACCTCACCGGAAAGCAGGCGCAAGCTGAAGCGACCGCCGAAAAGGCGTCGTAAGATCGACATCGTTCGATCGAGTTTGTAAGATCGACAATCTCAAATGAGCTCCTCAGGAAACATCATTGCGTTGCGAAGCGCGAATCAGGAGCGCGACAGAGCGTTTGTCGCGACTGACGCGGAAGTTTCGGAGGCGATCTCTCGCGCGCAGCAGAATTTGTTGCGGCAGCAGCACGAAGACGGTCACTGGTGTGGCGAGCTGCTGGTCGATAGCACGCTTTGCTCTGACTTCGTGCTTTTCATGCATTGGCTCGGCGAAGTTGATTTCAATCT
The DNA here is from genome assembly GCA_003219495.1 of Verrucomicrobiota bacterium. The sequence continues at coordinate 6,500 of QHOZ01000162.1, forward strand.
TCAGGAACGTTGCGCGCGCCACATTTTGAAACGCCAACTGCCGGACGGCGGTTGGAACATCTACTTTGGCGGCCCGAGCGAGATCAACGCTTCGGTGAAAGGCTATTTCGCGCTCAAGCTCGCCGGATATTCGACCGACCTGCCGTTCATGCGCAAAGCGCGCGAGAACATTCTGCGTCTCGGCGGCATTCCGCGCATGAACACGTTCAGCAAACTTTACCTCGCGCTGCTTGGACAATTCCCGTGGAAATATCTGCCGACGATACCGGTGGAAATGATTCTGCTCCCGACCTGGGCGCCGTTCCACATTTACAAAATGTCATCGTGGAGCCGCGCGATGCTCATCCCGCTCGCGATTATCAATCACTTCAAGCCCACGCGCACGTTGCCGGGCGACAAACAGCTGCACGAGCTTTATCCGATCGGCACCGAGCAGGGCGACTTGCGTTTGCCGCGCAGCGAAAAGTTTTGGACCTGGCGAAATTTCTTTCTTCGCGTCAACGATGTGCTGAAAATTTTGCATCCGCTGCGAATGCGTTCGATGCGAAAACGCGCACTCGAAGAAGCGGAGCGTTGGATGCTCGAGCGAATCGGCGAGGGGAGTGACGGACTCGCCGCGGTTTATCCCGCGATGCTGAACTGCTTGATCGCGCTCCGCGTGCTCGATTACCCAAAAGATCATCCGGTTTACAAAAAGGCCACGAAAGATTTTGCCGGACTGTTCGTTGATGATCCGGAAGATTTCCGGATTCAACCGTGTCTCTCGCCGGTTTGGGACACGGCAATTAATTTGATCGCTCTCGCGGAATCCGGTTTGCCCGCGGACAATCCCGCGTTGCGCAAAGCGGCGAAATGGTTGCTCGACAAAGAAGTTCGAATCGTCGGCGACTGGCAACACAACAACTCGCACCGCGAAGCGAGCGGTTGGGCGTTCGAATACAACAACGTTTATTATCCGGACGTTGACGACACCGCGATGGTGT
>QHOZ01000163.1 GCA_003219495.1 Verrucomicrobiota bacterium
TTATCTCGGCGAACGATCGTTTCCGCTGATCATGCAAAACGTTCACCGCTATTTTCTGTATCTCGCGCTGATTTTTATTCTGATCCTCGCTTACGATGTTTGGAAAGCATCGTGGTTCAACGGCCGTTTCGGGATCGGTCTCGGCACGATCGTGCTCGCGATCAATGTTTTCTTGCTCAGCGGTTACACGTTCGGTTGTCACTCGCTCCGTCACTTGATCGGCGGTTTTCGCGATCAACTTTCAAAATCGACATCGTCGTTCGCGGCATATCGCTGCGTGACGTGTTTCAATCAGCGTCACATGCTTTGGGCATGGATGAGTTTGTTCTGGGTCGGCTTCAGCGATCTTTACGTACGCCTCTGCGCGATGGGCATCTGGCACGATTTTCGGATTATTTGACGAATGGCCGATTACGAAACGCACGAACACGACGTTTTAGTAATCGGCGCCGGCGGCGCGGGATTGCGAGCGGCGATTGAAGCATCAGCCGCGGGAGTTCGCGTCGGACTCGTTTGCAAATCGCTTCTTGGCAAAGCGCACACCGTCATGGCCGAGGGTGGGATCGCGGCCGCGCTCGCGAATGTTGACGAGCGTGACAACTGGACAGTGCATTTCTCCGACACGATGCGCGGTGGTCAATACGTGAATCAATGGCGCATGGCCGAGCTCCACGCGAAAGAAGCGCCCGATCGCGTGAAAGAACTCGAAGCCTGGGGCGCGGTGTTCGATCGCACGAAAGACGGAAAGATTCTTCAACGAAACTTCGGCGGTCACCGTTATCCGCGGCTCGCGCACGTCGGGGATCGCACCGGACTCGAAATGATTCGCACGTTGCAAGATCATGGCGTGCATCAAGGCATCGAGGTGTTCATGGAACACACGATCCTGTCGATCTTGAAAGAAGGGGATCGCGCGGTTGGCGCATTTGGTTACGAACGGGAACGCGGCCGGTTCAAAATTTTCCGCGCGAAAGCGATCGTGCTCGCGACTGGCGGAATCGGGCGCGCCTACAAGATCACCAGCAACAGCTGGGAATATACCGGCGACGGACATTCATTGGCCTACGACGCGGGCGCGGAGCTCATCGACATGGAGTTTATTCAATTTCATCCGACCGGAATGGTTTGGCCGCCGAGCGTTTGCGGAATTCTCGTGACCGAGGGCGTGCGCGGGGAAGGCGGAATTCTCACCAACAACGAAGGCCGTCGTTTCATGTTTGACGACATTCCGGAAAATTATCGCGCGCAGACCGCGAAAGATAAGGAGGAAGGCTGGCGTTATTGCCAGGGCGACAAGAATGCGCAGCGCCCTCCAGAGCTGCTCACGCGCGATCACGTGGCGCGCTGCATCGTACGCGAGATCAAACAGGGCAGGGGATCACCGCACGGCGGGGTGTTTCTCGACATCGCCTGGATCAAAGAAAAACTTCCGGACGCGGTCGAGCACATCAAACGAAAGTTGCCGAGCATGTATCATCAATTCAAACAGCTCGCCGACATCGACATTACCGAGCAACCGATGGAGGTCGGGCCGACAACGCACTACATCATGGGCGGCGTTCATGTTGATGCAGACACGCAGATGTCGCGCGTTCCCGGATTGTTCGCGTGCGGCGAATGCGCCGCAGGAATCAACGGCGCGAATCGTCTCGGCGGAAACTCGTTGTCCGATTTACTGGTTTTCGGCAAACGCGCCGGCGAATTCGCCGCGCAATTCTCGAAATCGAATTCGTTAGGCAAAATCGACAACGACAAGATCGACATCGTCGCGCGCGACGCGGTCGAGCCGTTCGAGTCCGGCAGCAGCCGAAGCGAGAACCCGTATCAAATTCAAAAAGACTTGCAGGAATTAATGCAGGACAACGTCGGCATCGTCCGGACGCAATCCGAAATGCAGCATGCGCTTGGCGAGTTGCAAACGCTAAAAGACCGCGCGAGTCGCGCCGGCGTTGTCGGCCATCGCGAATTCAACCCCGGCTGGCATACCGCGCTCGATTTGAAAAATCTGCTCACCGTGTCGGAAGCGATCACGCGCGCGGCGCTCGAACGTAAGGAAAGCCGCGGCGCACAATTCCGCGAAGATTTTCCAAACAAGGATGAGAAGTTTTCCAAAGTGAACACGATGATCTCGAAAGCGGCGGACGGGTCGATGCAGATCCGTTTGGAAGCGCTGCCTGAAATGCCCGACTATTTGAAGCAGATCATCGAGGAGATGAAATGAGCGACCAGACCGTGCAATTCAAAATCTGGCGTGGCGACGCCAGCGGCGGCGGATTTCAGAATTACACCGCCGAATGTTCGGAAGGAATGGTCGTGCTTGATGCGGTCCATGATATTCAGCGGACCCAGGCGAGTGATCTCGCTTGTCGTTGGAATTGCAAAGCGGGCAAGTGCGGCTCGTGCTCGGCGGAAGTGAATGGAATGCCGAAGCTGATGTGCATGGCGCGATTGAGCGAATTGCCGACTGAAAAACCGATCACGGTCGAGCCGATCAAAGCGTTTCCCGCGATCAAAGATCTCATCACCGATGTCTCGTGGAATTTTCAGGTCAAGAAGCGGATCAAGAAATTCATGCCGCGGCCACCGGACGCAGCCGACGGCACCTGGCGGATGCAGCAGGCGGACATCGATCGCGTTCAAGAGTTCCGGAAGTGCATCGAGTGTTTTCTTTGCCAGGATGTTTGCCACGTCCTGCGCGATCATCACATGCACGAGCGTTTCATCGGCCCCCGATTTTTGATCTACACCGCCGCGCTCGAAATGCATCCGCTCGACGTCGAAGATCGCACCGAGGAACTCCGCGAGGCGCACGGCATCGGTTTGTGCAACATCACGAAATGCTGCACGAAAGTTTGTCCGGAAAATATCCAGATCACCGACAACGGGATCATCCCTCTCAAAGAACGCGTCGTGGATCGCTACTTCGATCCGTTCGGCTGGTTTTGGCGTTGGCTGAAACGCCGATCAGATCGTAAGATCGACAATTGAGATGGCGGAACTGAAACGGCTGCACAAAGACGCAATTCCGGCCGCGCTGGAGAAGGCCGAGCGCTACCGTTTGCTCAATGAACCTGGCGAAGCGGAAAGCATCTGCCTCGACATTCTTGCGGCGGATCCGGAAAACCAGACTGCGATCATCACCTTGCTTCTAGCGCTCACCGATCGCTTCGAAAAAGGTTACGCGGTCAGCGACACGCAAACGAAAGAATTACTCTCGCGGATGAAATCGGAATACGATCGCGCGTATTACACCGGCATCGTGGCCGAGCGCCGCGCGAAAGCAAAGTTGCGCCAAAACAGCCCGGACTGCCGATTCCAGGCGTTCGATCTTTTCCGCGAAGCGATGGATTGGTTCGAGAAAGCGGAAGCGAATCGGTCGCAGGGCAACGACGATGCCTTGCTGCGCTGGAACACCTGCGCGCGCATCATCACGCGAAACAATCTCGTCGCGCGGGAACCGGAAGAGCGCGTCGAGTTCCCGCTCGAATAATTGCAGGGCAACACGCGACAGTTGTTCGCGTTATCGCTTGCTCTGCGAGCGGCTCATGCTCCTGTTGAATCCGAAAAACTTTTTCGGGGTTCAATCGGAAGAAAATGAGCGGACTGCGTTTGGGAGTAAATGTCGATCATGTCGCGACGCTGCGTCAGGCGCGGTATGCGACGATGCCGGAATCCAAAAATGTCGAGCCCGATCCGGTCGCGATCGCGGGCATCTGCGAGCGCGCCGGCGCGACTGGAATCGTCGCGCATTTGCGGAGCGATCGTCCACGCCGGAGATTGTCGATGCGGCGTTAAAAATTGTGCCCGATGAAGTTTGCCTCGTTCCCGAGAAGCGCGAAGAAATCACGACAGAGGGCGGGCTGGACGTCGTCGCGAATCGCGCCGAGCTCGAGCCGACGATCAAGCGTCTTCAGCTCGCCGGCATTCGCGTGAGCCTGTTTGTCGATCCAACGCTGGAGCAAATCGACGCCTCGCATGAGCTCGGTGTGGAAATGGTAGAGCTGCACACCGGAAAACTGGCGAATGCTTTTTCGGAGAAGATCGAGAAACAGGAGCTGGAAAATTTGCAGGCGGCGGCCAAAGCTGCGTACGAGTTGAAACTCCAAGTGAACGCGGGCCACGGCATCAATTACACGAACATCGCGCTGATTCACAAAATTCCGCACCTAACTGAGCTGAATATTGGTCATTCGATCATTTCGCGGGCGATGCTTGTCGGAATCGAACGCGCGGTGAAAGAAATTCTCGAGTCGATGTCATATTACGAAAGCGGCAGTCCGGCGCGCACATGAACATCATCGGAATCGGTGTTGATTTGGTCGAGTGTTCGCGGATCGAACACTCTCTCGAGCGCTTTGGCGAAAAATTTCTCCACCGCGTCTTCACCGAAGGCGAAATCGAATATTCGATGTCGATGAAATTTCCGGCGCGACATCTGGCCGCGCGCTTCGCGGCGAAGGAAGCGGTCTCGAAAGCATTCGGCACCGGTATTGGAAAAGCGATGGGCTGGCGGAACATCGACATCCGCAAAAAGAAAAGCGGCGAACCGTTTTTGGTTTTCTCCGGCCCTGCGCAGGAGCTCGCGTCAAAACGCGGCGTCACTTCGGCGCTGATCACGCTCAGCCATACTGATCATCACGCGATGGCGTGCGTGGTTCTCGAAACCTGACAGATCAGCGCGTTGTCGATTTCGCGCGCGCGAGTTGTTCGCGAACCGCTGGCAATTTTTCGCTGTTTGGAAATCGCCGGATGAATTCCTCGCAAATCGGAATCGCGCGTTGCGGCTGATTCATGATTTCCGTGAAAAGGCTGATTTGATTGAAGAGACTGTTCTCGTGTTGCGGATTTTGTTTTTGCGCGATCGCATATTGACTCAGCGCTTGCTCCGGTTGCCCCGAAAAACGAAATGAATTGCCGAGATCGGTGCGGACGTCGGCGTTGTCGAGGCCATTCGCAATCGCTTCTTGATAATGACGAATCGCTTCCGGCCAACGTTGATGATCGTAAGCGAAATTTCCAAGCGCGGCGGCCGCTTCGCCGGGGGGAAGACCTGAAACATCCGGCGGCGCGGCCGTCACCGGCTGATTCGCTTGCGCGACCGGAGTTGTTTGCACCGGCGCCGTTGCGGGAAGGTTTGCTGTCGATCTTTGCGATTGCGACATGATCAACCACGTGATCGCGGCGCCCATCGTCGCGGAGACGACAATAGTCAGCAAATAATTCCAGATCGTACTCGCCTGTGCGCTCTTGGTTGGCATGGAGAAAACCCCCGCCGGATTTCTCCGGCGAGGGCTGAATTCTAGCAGATTACGCTGCTATTTCTTGCAGCAACCTGCGCTGCAGCATTCTTTGCCGTTGCAGCACGACTGTTTTTTCGGCGTCGCCGCCGTTGCCGTGCCGATCAAGGCCAGAACGCCAAGAATCAAAAGAAGGTGTTTCATTTAAGTCTCCTCTTTGAGTTCCGTTGAAAAAATTCGGCCACGCGGTTTTTCGCGCGCCGAACCGTCGCTTAGGAGATCGAGCCGCGCGGCGGCGGAACAGGCGGACGCTGAGTGCGAACTGAAAAATGATCGTTGCTCACGAAAATTGCGCCGATCACTTCGGATCGAGGGCCAAATCCATCTTCATTACTGACATGAAACGGCACACAGGCTGACGGGGAGACACAACAGGTCGAGGTCGAGTTGGTTCCGGTTTGATTCAGGGGACAACGCTGGCCCGCAATCGCGTTCATGTCGGCGCAGCAACGAGATTTGGGTTGTGCGGATGGAACAAGTGCGCCGGGAACAATCGGCGTTAAAGAGGCGAGGCTCACCGCCAGCATAACGAACAGGAAACGCGCCGTCATATTCATCCGCACACATTTTAACACAGGCTTGGCTTTAAGAAAGCGCGACTGATTCGACAAACGGCGGAAAGCGTGCTATCAATTTTTTTAATGCTAAACAGGGTTGGCATTTCGCTTCTGGCGATCGCGGCACTGCTTGCGGCGCCGATTCAGGTGAACGCGCGCACGTGCATCGTTTCGGACGCGCCGATCCAAAAAGCGTGCAAGCCCGGTTGTTGCGCGAACAAGAGCTGTTGCGCCAGCTCGCAGAAGAAACCGGCTTCATCGCCGCTCGCGAAAAGCAGTTCCGCGACTGAGTTCAATGCCACCTACGTTGCGATCGCTAGCGCAAACGCTCCCCGCTGCCTTTCGTTAGATCGACAATTTTCTTTTTCGCGTGCGGTCTCGTGCGCAATTGCTCAACCGCAGCTCGCGGTTCTCTGCACGTTTCTCATCTGATCC
>QHOZ01000164.1:0-433 GCA_003219495.1 Verrucomicrobiota bacterium
ATCAAGCGGTCAACGAGATCCGTGACGTGAAAGCGCAGATCAAGACGCTGCATTTCCGGTTTAACGAGGACGAGAAATTGAAACCGGCGCTCGCGGCCGCGGACGATCTCGATAAAAAAATGTCAGACGTCGAGAAAGTCCTCATTCAAGTCGACATGAAAGGTTCCGAAGGGAATCTCGCGTTCCCGAGCATGTTGAACGAGCGCTTCGATTCATTCAGCCATTTCATCGACGCGGGCGACACTACCGAGCCTACCAAATCGCAGCTCGATGTGTTTCAAACCCTAAGCAAAGAGCTGGACGATCAGTTGGCGAAATGGTCGCAGATCAAATCGACTGAGGTCGCGAAAGTTAGCGACATGATCAAAGGCGCGAGTTTGCCAGGATTGATAATTCCGCCGCCGAAGACGGACACACCCAAAGAAACGAAAGC
>QHOZ01000164.1:607-5023 GCA_003219495.1 Verrucomicrobiota bacterium
TCGCTCGACATGACAAGAACATGAAGATCGAAAAGGCGGTGATTCTCGCGGCCGGAAAAGGCACGCGAATGCGCGAGCTGACCGCGGATTTGCCAAAGCCGATGATCGAAGTGCGCGGTAAACCGGTGTTGCAATACATCGTGGAGGGATTGCGCGACGCGGGCGTGCGCAAATTTCTAATCGTCGTTGGATATCGCGCTGACGTTGTGCAGAATTTTTTCGGCAACGGTTCGCGATTCAAGATCGACATCGAATACACGACGCAAGAAAAACAGGACGGGACCGGGCGCGTTGTTGATCTTGCAAAAGATTTTGTGGCGAACGCGCCGTTCGTCCTTGCCTACGGCGACATTCTCGTCGATCCCACGAATTACAAACGCCTGATCGATCTTGCCGATAATGTTGAAGCGACGATCAGCGTGACGCGCGGCGAGGATGTGAGCAAAGGCGGCGCGGTTTTCGTGAACGAGCAAATGAAGCTTGTCGATCTTCGCGAAAAACCCAAACCGGGCGAACCGACGAGTCCCTGGTACAACGCCGGACTCTACGCATTTCGGGCGAGCATTTTCGATTTCACCGCGAAATTGAAACCGTCACCGCGCGGTGAGTACGAATTGACGGACGCGATTCGTGAGCTGGCGCAATCCGGTAACAAAGTTCAAGCCCTTGAACTAACTGGAGATTGGGCCGATGTGCGCGATCCGGAAATTCTCGCGCGATTGAACGCTTAGGAAATTTGTTCGGTCGGCTCGTCAGAACCTTCCTCGCCAATCTCCTCCTCGATCTCGCGGCGCCATTCGCGCGAAAGCCACGGACGTAGAAATCCGTAGAGCAGATATGCGAGAAACAGAACGGCAGGCATCCATTCGTAGTTGAGAGCGGTGAAGGCGAGAACGAAGAAAATGACGAGAAAGCGCGGAATTGATTTTTGCGTCTTCCAATTGACCGCTTTGAAACTCGGATACTGAAAGCGACTGAACATCATGAACGAGAGAAAGAGTAAGAGCGGCGGCAAGACAAACTTCCATTTGCCGAGATGATGTTCGCCCTCTGCGAGCCATAACAGGAAGAGCGTGATCGACGCGATCAGGCCTGCCGCGGCTGGAATCGGAAAGCCGGTGAAGTTTTTGCTGCCGTTACTGCTGCCGACTCGTTCGTGATTTGCGGAAGCGGTGTTGAACCGCGCGAGCCGCAGCGCGCCGCAAGCGAGATAGACGAACGCGATCATCCAGCAGGCATTCGGGAATTCGTTGAGCACGACGCGATACACCATCAGCGCCGGCGCGAGCCCGAACGAAACGATGTCAGCGAGCGAATCGAATTCGCGGCCGAAAGCACTTTCATGTCCGCCAAGACGCGCGAGGCGTCCGTCGAGAAAATCAAAAACGAATGCGCCGAGAATGAACCAGATCGCTTCATGAAACCGAGCCCCCGCGGCGTCAGCGTTCGTGCTTTGCAAAAGCGCGCCTTCCAGAATCTTCAAGGTAGCGGTGAATCCGCAGAAGAGATTTCCCGCGGTCATGAGATTCGGCAGGAGATAGATCTTCGAGGGCTGTTCGTTCATTTGATCAGGGCAGCCGAGCGATAATTGTCGATCCGCCCGCGACGTGATCCCCCACTTTCACGAGCACGTCCGCGGCGAGGGGCAAATATACTTCTGTACGGGAGCCAAAGCGAATCATTCCAAACCGGTCGCCTTTGTGAAGCTCGTCACCGACATCGGACCAAGCAACGATGCGGCGCGCAATAGCGCCGGTCAGCTGGCGGACCACGATCAATGCGCGCGGATTCTCGAATCCCCACGTCATCGCTTCGTTTTTATCAGCGCAATCTACACTGCGCGCGTCCAGGCATAGTCCTTCGCGGCGCTGACGATAAATGATCTTCCCGTCGATCGGCGCGCGGTTCGTGTGAACATCGAAGATCGACAGGAAGATGCCGACGCGGCGTGTTTTCGTTTTGAGGAGATCGGGCTCGTCGATTTCGATGATGTCCGCAACGACACCGTCGGCCGCGGCGACAATTGCTTTAGGGTCCGCCGGACTCTCGCGCTCGGGATCGCGAAAGAAGTAAAACGTGTAAGCGATTAGCAGCAAAAAAATCAGCGCGATCCAGCCGCTGAAGAGCAAGCTCATCAGCAAAAGAACGAACAAAATTGCGAGGATCCAGCGGGCCTCGGAGATGGTCTGAAAACGCATTGGGAGCGGGCAGTTTCGAAGCGCAAGAGAAGCGCGTCAAGGGGGCAAAAAGAGGGGCGACCCCGGACGCGGCAGCGACCACAAGATAGTGGATTTTCCTGTGCGGCAGACTCCAATATCTAGCGCAAATAAGTGACTTGAGAACACGAGATTATTTGTTGTTTTCTGCCTCGTTCTCGATACGTTCTTTCGATGCCTGCCAGAGCTGCCGTCGCCCGTACTCAAGACGACGAAAATTTAGCCGACAAACGCCAGGCTTCCGGCGTCAATAAATCGCAAAAGTACGACGCCGCGCAGATCGACAAGCTCGAGGGATTGGAAGCGGTCCGGAAGCGCCCCGGAATGTATATCGGCGATCCGGACGAGCGCGGTCTGCATCACCTCGTTTACGAAGTTCTCGACAATTCGATCGACGAACATCTCGCCGGATATTGCGACAGGATCGACGTCGAGATTCACGTTGATGGCAGCGTTTCGATTCGCGACAACGGCCGCGGCATTCCGGTGGACGTTCATCCGAAATGGAAAATGCCGGCGGTGGAATTGGTGCTGACGAACCTGCACGCGGGCGGAAAGTTCGGGCAAGGCGCTTACAAATATTCGGGCGGGCTTCACGGTGTCGGCGCGAAGTGCACGAATGCGCTTTCGGAATGGTTCAAGGTGGAAGTCTCGCGCGACGGCAAGGTTTACCACATGGCTTTCGAGAAAGGTAAGACGACGCAAAAGCTCGAAGTAATTGGTGAAGTCAAAGGCAAGAAAGCGACTGGCACCCTCATTACCTTTCTCCCCGATCCGACGATCTTCACGATCACGACGGAATTTAAGTTCGAGCGATTGGCGACGCGTTTGCGCGAGCTCGCGTTCCTGAATCCCGGAATTGAAATCAATCTTACTGACGAGCGCGGAGCTTCGCCCAAAAAAGAAACATTCGTTTACAAGAACGGCATCGAGGAATTCGTCAGGCAGCTCGGTGAAAACAAACAAGTGCTCCATCCGAAGCCGATCGTGATCGAGCGGCAGCGTGATGACGTGTTTGTCGATGTTGTGCTGCAATACAACGACAGTTACAACGACCAGATTTTGCCGTTCGCGAATTCAATTCCGAATCCGGACGGCGGGACGCATTTGACCGGCTTCCGAACCGCGTTGACTCGCGCGATCAATCAGTACGCGCGCGCAAATAACCTCACGAAGGAAAAAGATCCTTCGATCTCGGGCGACGACGTTCGTGAAGGATTGATCGCGGTGTTGTCCATCAAGTTGCCGAATCCGCGATTCGAATCGCAGACCAAAGTGAAGCTCGTCAACACCGAGATCGACGGCATCGTGAACTCGGCGGTTTACGAAGGGTTGATGACGTTTTTCGATAAGACTCCGCCAATCGCGCGGCGGATTTTCGACAAAGTGCTCACGGCCGCACGCGCGCGTGAAGCGGCGCGCAAAGCACGCGAGACAATTCGCAAAGGCGCGCTCACAGGCGGCGGATTGCCCGGGAAACTCGCGGATTGCTCGGAGCGTGATCCCGAATTAACCGAGCTCTATATCGTCGAGGGCGATTCAGCCGGCGGTTCGGCAAAACAAGGACGCGATCGCCGTTATCAAGCGATCCTGCCGATCCGCGGCAAGCTGATCAACGTCGAGAAAGCGCGCGAAGATCAATTTCTCAAGAACAACGAAATTCAATCGATGATCACCGCCATAGGCACCAGCATCGGCAAGCCGAGGGAGGAAGACGGCGCCGGCAACGGTAAGGCCGAGGAAGGCCGTTTCGACATGTCGAAGTTGCGCTACGGCCGAATCATCATCATGACGGACGCGGACGTGGACGGCTCGCACATTCGCACGTTGCTGCTCACGTTTCTCTTCCGGCAAATGACCGAGCTGTGCAGTTGAACAAAATCCTGATCTCGCTCGGCGCCGAAGACGTGAAGCTGAAAAATCTCGCCGACAACAAGGAAATTTCCGCGGCGCAGCTAAAAGACATTCTCGAGTCGCTCGAAAAATTGGCGAAGCTGAGCGAAGCGGTCCGCCGGCATGGCAGCGATTTCGAATCGTACCTCGAAGCTCGCAATTCTAAATCGGGGAAACTGCCGGTCTATCTGGTCAAGGTCCGCGAAGGAAATGACGAGACGGTCCATTATTTCCATGAGGAAAAGGCCGTTCGAAAATTCCACGAATCTAATCCCGATCTCAACTTGTTCGACATTCAGATCGAGCA
>QHOZ01000165.1 GCA_003219495.1 Verrucomicrobiota bacterium
ATACTCGACAGAGCCAGAAGACGCAGCAGCGCTTCCTGTCCAAGCGGAAAATCTTCGATCGTCTTGCGCAGATCGGGTAACTCCGGCGGCCATGCGGAGCTGAGCCGGGTGAGCGTTGTTTCGATCTGCGCGGGGTAAAGCGAGGCCGCAGCTGTCCCTTTGATCCAATCGGCGGCTTCCATGCGCGAAGATGCCGCGAAACCGAGCGAAATTCTAATCGATCGCGCTAGCCGCGGTCAGCGCACCTTTTCGCGGGCGCGCTCAAGGATGCGCCGCTCCGCCCGGGTCAAGCTTTGCATTCCTGTGCGCGCGATTTTCTCCAGCAAAGGATCGAGTTCCTGCTCGATGAATTCCTCGCGCGACATCCGTTCGACGCGTTCGACCGCTTCACGCCGGCGGTGGATTAATCTACGCAGCCACGACGCGTGTCCGAAACCGAGCAGATTCGCGTAGAGCGCACCCACGCCGAGGCCGCCGGGAATGGCGCTGTAAACGACTGAGCCATTACGATCGACAAGAAACATGGCGCAGGTCAGCAAAAGCATCGCGCCCGCGGCGTGTTTCGCTTTGAGGTGTAGCTCCGGAAGAATCGTCGCATACGCCATCAACAACGCGGCAACTCCACCGCTCGCGGCGAAAAGGAGAGTGTTCGCCGGCATTAAAAACAAATGACCCAACTCTCCCGCGAAGGCGCCGCTCAAATAGAGATAAATAAAATGTCTTTGCCCGAGAATCGATTCCAGATCGCGTCCCAGAACATAAAGAAGCAGAACGTTACCGAGAAAATGCCATGGGCTGCCGTGCAGCAACGCGGCGGTCACAAATTGCCACGAATAAGCATCGAGGACTCCGTTCTTGCTCAGGGCCAGATAATCCGCCACGAAGCCGGGCTGGAGAACATTGAGGCAAAATTGGCTGACAAACGCTGCGACATTCAACGCGATGATCGCTCGGAGTGCGACGCGCTGCGTCTGCGGCCACGGTCTCGCAAAGATCGATGGTTTTCTCCGCGAGAGCCGCACGTTTTCAAGGATATCGCAATGCAATTTTCTTGTCAGCAGATTTCAATTTTTCCCTCGCGTGAGCGCTTCTACGCGCGCATGTCGATCTTAGGCTGCGACCAGAACGTCCGCCGGCACGGCCTGGTCGCTCTCAACGCGCAGTCGAGTCGTTTGGAAGCACTCGATCTCCGGGACCCGAATGTCCGAGCTGAAAACAACGTCCTGCAAGTATTTGATGATCTCGAGATAACCGAGGCTTTTGAACACGACCACGTCCAGTTTGCCGTCGTCGAGCGCGGCGTGTTTGAAAAACGGAAATGGGCCGCCATACAAGCGTCCATTCCCGACGAGCACGAACGATCCTTCTTTGATCGCCGCGTCCTCCGATTGAATGAAAAGCCGCGGCGGTTTGCGCGCCGCGATCTGTGCCGCCGAGATCAAATAGCTGAGCGGCCCAAAGTTTCTTTTGAATTGTGCGCTCGTTTCTTTGACCACTTGCGCGTCCAGTCCGACCCCGGCGAGTTGCACGAAGAATTTTTCGTTCGCTCGCGCGAGATCGACAACGCGCGTGTTGTCGCTCAGAATAATTTTCCAGCAAAGCTCAAGATCGCTGACGGGCAGGCCAAGCTCGTTCGCGAAGACGTTCATTGTGCCAATCGGCAATAAACCAAGCGTCGCGTTTGAACCTGCCAGACCATTGACGACTTCGTTGATTGTTCCATCGCCGCCGGCGGCTACAATTTTTTCGAATCCTTCCTGCGCAGCGCGTCGCGCGAGTAGCTCAGCTTCACCCGTCCGCGTGGTGACGCACACCGAGCAGTCCTGAGCGAGCGACTCGACCTGCGCGCGCCTGCGTTGCGCGCGTTCGCTGTGCGCGGCGGGGTTTAAAATAATCAGTGTCTTGCGCGTCATGCTCCCGCTTTCATCTTTTCTTCAAAGCGTCTCTGCGTAACGTTCCCGCGTGCAAAAGTTTGGCCGTGTTGCGCTGTTTTCCATCGGGGGATTGTTCGTCCTCGCGGTCATCATTTTTCTCGCATTGAACCTGTATGTGCAATCGCAGGGCACTCAAGCCAGGCTTCAGCAGGAACTCCGCCAGCGCTTCGGCGCGGCACTAAAGATTGGTCGTATCAGTGTCACGCCGTGGAGCGGGTTAAAGCTGAGCGACATCACGATTGCGCAAGGCGCTGACGGTGGGAACGCAAATTTTCTGGAGGCGAAGAATTTCGGTTTACGTGTTGCTTTCATCTCAATCTTTTCAAGGAAGCTCGTAGTCAAAGAAGTTACGTTGGAGAGCCCGAACGTAGTCTGGCCGCAGAATCCGGAAGGAAAATGGCGCTGGCCGGACGTGCGCGGCGATCAATCCGAAAAGCGCATTGCGACGGCTGAATCGGAAGCCGCAGTCCGGGGGGGGTCTCCCGCCGAGGAAAGCGCGCAACCGGAGAAGGCAATGCCGCAGAAAAATTCACAAGCAACCGCCGAGCAAACGAGAAAAACCGCCGCGGGATTTGTTTCGGAGATTCATAAACTGAGCATCACCGACGGCAATTTCCGTTTTCTGAGCCGCGCAAATGAGCCGGTCGCAAACTTCGAAGGTGTTCGCTTTCGCGCGAGTATTAGCAACGCAACCGCGCTGCATGGGAATGCGCGCGTCGCGAAAGTTTCGTTGCGCGACCGTTTTTTCCTTGAGCAGCTGCGCTCGCCTTTGCGTTACAACGAAGATGGCCTCGACCTCGCGCAGATCTCTGCGCGCGTTGGCGGCGGCGATGTCGCGGGGCGTTTCAAGATGCAGCCGGAAACTGAAGAATCGCCGTTCCACGTTGAGGTGAGGTTTCGCGGAGTGCAGGCAGACCAGATCATTTCTGAAGCGGGCGGTCCGGCTGGCACTCTGCAGGGAAAATTAGAAGGCAATTTGGAGGCCGACGGGAAGACTACGGATCCGGACGCACTGAGCGGCAGCGGAGAGGTTTTTTTAAAGGACGGTCAGCTGAAGCAATACAGTCTCCTCGTCGCGCTCGGTCAGATGTTCCAAATCGAGGAACTCACGCAACTTCATCTCGACCAAGCGGAGGCGAAGTATCATTTGTCGCCGGGCTTGGTGATGATCGATCAGTTGGACCTGCGTTCACCGAACATTCACTTGTCCGCCACAGGCACGGTGAGCTTTGGGGGAAAGTTGCGTTTGAAATCCCGTCTTGCGATCGACGAAAAAATCCGCGCTCAACTCTTCAAACCCATCCGCGCGAATTTTCAGCCGAGTGATGAGGCCGGTTATTCCGCGGTCGATTTCGAAGTGACCGGAACGATTGATCGCCCTAAAACGAATCTGTTCGAGAAAGTTGTCGGGCGCGATCTCAAAGACCTCGTGAACAGTTTTCTCGGTGGCAAAGGCGAGAAGCCGAAAAAGAAAAAGGACAAAGGCGCTCCCGCTGAAAGCGATGAATCGTCGTCGCCGCAGCAAAGCCCCGCCGGGAACGCTGCGCCGGCGTCGCCCACGCCCGCCAATTCGCCATGAGAGTGATCGCCGGCTTGGCCGGCGGCGTTCAGCTCGTTTCTCCCAAGAGCGACGTCCGTCCGACGATGGATCGTGTGAAAGCCGCCATCTTTTCCAGTTTGGGCGAACTGGTCATCGGCGCGCGTGTTCTCGACCTTTTTGCCGGCACCGGCGCGCTTGGGATAGAGGCCCTCAGTCGCGGTGCCGAATCCGCCATTTTCGTCGACGAAGATCGACAATCGATCGCCGCGATCGAAAAAAATTTAGTGAAAACGAAAATGCAGGCGCGTGTTCGCCAACAGGACGCTTTCAGTTTTCTCAAAGCGACCGCGCAACTTGATGAGGAATTTCGAATTATCTTTGCCGATCCGCCTTATGACGAAATGAAATCCGGGGAACATTTCACCGACAAATTGTTGGCGGACGCAAACTTACCGCGGCTTCTCGAACAGAACGGCCTGTTTGTTCTCGAAAAACGTCCAAGCGAAAAGATTCCGGATATGAAAATGTGGGAACTGATCCGACAAAAGACCTATGGTGCCACCGAAGTTCTCTTCCTCTCGCCAATCCGCAATTCGCAATCGGTAATTTAGTGATCCGCTTCATCTACAACCTGCTTTGGCCGATCGGCCTGATTTTTTTCCTGCCGCGGTATCTGGTGAAAATGTTTCGCCGCGGCGGATATCGGGAAAAATTCGGCCAACGCTTTGGAATTTACGAACCGCAACTGCGCGCGCGCTTGTACTGGAAGAAAACGATCTGGCTGCACGCGGTGAGCGTTGGCGAGGTGACAATCGCGCTCAAGCTTGCAAAGCAAATCCATGCTCTTAATCCCGATCAGCACTTCGTTTTAACGACGACCACGACCACCGGCTTCGCCTTTGCGAATAAGAGCGCGTGCGATTGGATCGACGTCATGTACAGCCCGCTCGATTTCTGGCCGATCATGCGGCGCGCTTTCGAGACCATCCGGCCAAAGAAAATCGCGCTCGTCGAAGCGGAAGTTTGGCCGAACCTCGTCGCCGAAGCGCGCGCCCGTAAAATTCCCATCGACTTGGTTAATGCGCGGTTGTCGCCGCGCTCGGAAAAGCGTTTTCGAACCTTTCGACCGTTCATCGCGCCGATCTTTCAAATGCTCGATGCAGTTTGTGTCCAAAATGCCGAGGACGTTGAGCGCTGGGAAAGGCTGGGTCTTGATCGCGGCCGGATTCATCCGTTCGGCAGCATCAAGTTCGATCCCGAAGACGTGGAGATCGATCCGAAGCTTCCATGGGAAATTCTTGCCGATTTTGGTTTGGAGAAACGCACGGTAGTTTTTGGCGGCAGCACACACGCGGGAGAGGAAAAGATTCTCGGGGAAGTTTTTCGCGCTCTGAAACGCGACTTTGTCGATCTTCTCCTCGTGCTCGCGCCGCGTCACACCGAGCGCACCGGTGAAATCAAACGCGAGCTGGAAGGAATGGGCTTCCATCTCGCACTGCGCAGTCAATTGCCGGTGATCGATCCGTTTCTCGATTGTCTCCTGATCGATTCGACCGGCGAATTGCGGAATTGGTACGGCGTCGCAACCGTTGCTTTCATTGGCAAGAGTTTGCTCGCGAGCGGCGGCCAAAATCCGGCGGAAGCGATCCTTGCCGGAAAACCGGTGTTGTTCGGTCCGCACATGGAAAATTTTGCGGTGTTGGCAAGCATGTTGGTGGCACAGAACGGCGCGATGCAGGTGAGCACACCGACTGAACTGCGCCGCGCGATGACGCAATTGTTGGCGAACCCCGACGAGCGCGAGGCAATGGTTCAAAACGCCCGCACTGTGCTGGATGCCCACCGCGGCGCGACCGCGCGGACCGCTCAATTGGTTGTCGATCTTATGCCCGGGCGATAACGATGCGCGAAGTTGCCTTGTGGCAATCGAGTGGAATATTGGGCGCTCCACGACCCTATCGTCCAGAGGCCTAGGACATCGCCCTTTCACGGCGGTAACACGGGTTCGAATCCCGTTAGGGTCGCCATTCAACTCGCCCCATGCAGACTGATCGCACTCTCATCGTCATCCCGACCTACAACGAACGGGAGAACGTCGGGCCGTTGATCAACGCTCTATTCGAAGTCGCACCACAAGCGGATGTCCTCCTGGTGGACGACAATTCGCGCGACGGAACGATTGCCGTCGCGAAAGAATTGTTTGGCAACGATTCGCGCTTCTCAAGCCTGACGCGAGCCGGTCGCCGCGGTTACGGAAAAAGCCTCCTCGAAGCTTACCGTGTCGCGCTGGATCGCGGCTATGCGTTCATCGTGCAAATGGACGCGGATTTTTCACACGATCCGCGCATGGTGCCGGCAATGATCGAGGCGATTCACGATGCCGATCTTGTGATTGGATCACGTTACTGCGCGGGCGGCCAGGTGCGGAATTGGCCATGGCATCGTCGGCTGCTCAGCCGGTTCGCTAATCTTTACGTTTCGTCAATTACCGGGTTGCGCGTGCGCGACAGCACCGCTGGTTTCCGCTGTTGGAAGAGGCCCGCATTGGAACATCTGCTCAGCGAACGGATGAATTCCGACGGGTACGCATTTCAAGTCGAAGCAGTGTATCGCGTCGCCCTCGCGGGTCTGCGCATCGTCGAAATTCCGATTACCTTTACCGATCGCCGCGCCGGCCAGTCGAAAATGTCCGGCAACGTCATTCTTGAATCTGTGTTCAAGCCCTGGGCGCTGCGGCTCGGGCGTTGAGGAACGAGCCTCAAACATTGAAAGACGCGTCGCATTCCCTTAAAATCCGTTCTCTCGCTATGGAGGCAGCCTTTTATCAATCAGACACTGATCAGCCGCATCCCGGCCGCGCTCGAGCTATCCTCAAAGCGCATCCGGAGATTCGCGAATTGATGGTGCGCAATCCTTGGACCGCGCTCCTCGCATTTTCGATCGTTGTCGCCCAGACGGGAATCGCTTTTGGAATGGGCAAGCTCGGCTTTCATTATTGGTGGCTTAGTTTGTTGCTCGCTTATTTTATCGGCGCGTTCGCGAATCACGCCAACTACGTCATCATTCATGACGCGACGCACAATCTCATTTTTCGCCGGCAAAATTGGAACATCTTCGTCGCGATCCTGGCCGACCTGCCCAATCTCACGCCCGGCGCGATGGGCTTTCGCGTTTATCATTTGAAACATCATTCGCACCAGGGCGATTACGAGCACGATGCCGACCTGGCCAATCATTGGGAGGCGCGCCTTGTCGGCAACGCGTGGTATCGCAAAGCGATTTGGTTGATGCTCTTTCCGTTTTTCCAGCTAACGCGGCCACCGCGGTTGAAGGCGATCACAATGTGGGATCGCTGGCTCTTTTTGAATCTCGCTTGCTCGATTGCGTACGATGTCGCGATCGTGTGGCTCTGCGGCTGGGCGGGATTCTTTTATCTCGCGCTTTCGTTTTTGTTTTCCGTCGGACTGCATCCGGTCGGCGCGCGCTGGGTCCAGGAACATTATACCTACGAGTTCGATCAGGAGACGACGAGTTACTACGGCCCGATCAATCGCCTCGCCTTGAATATGGGCTATCACAACGAGCACCACGATTTGCCGTCGATTCCCTGGAATAATCTTCCGAAACTGCGCGCGCTCGCGCCGGAATATTACAACAATTTGAAGTTTCACTCCTCGTGGACGCGTTTGCTCTTCCAGTTCATTTTCGACCGTCGCTACACATTGTATTCGCGCATCGAGCGAATGAGAGAACGTGAGCGCGAGACGCAGCCCGCCCCGGCAAGCGATCCAACTCGCGGCCTGAACATGAGCACCCGGCCGATCAGCTTTTAGTTTTATGGCGCAGCTTTACGTTTCCAACAAAGACGAAAGCGTTCGGATGTTCAAAAGCGATTTCGTCGAATTTTTCTCTCGCGTGCATCCCGCCATGCCGCTGGTTATTTATTTGCCGCTCATCGCCGCGAGTCTTTATTTCGCGTTCGCACACGAGGGATTGTCGATCTTAGCAATCGTCCTGTTATTTGCGTTCGGGATCGCGATTTGGACTCTGTTCGAATACGTGATTCATCGTTACGCCTTTCATTACGAACCAAGCAGCAACATTGGAAAACAATTCCATTTCATCGTTCACGGCGTTCATCACGATTATCCGAACGACGGCAGACGACTCGTTATGCCGCCGGTGATTAGCATTCCGCTGGCAATCTTATTCTATGCGCTGTTCGTTTTACTCTTCGGAGCAGCTGCGCCTGCGGTCTGGGCCGGCCTGGTCGCGGGCTACGTCTGTTACGATTCCATGCATTACGCGATCCACCATTTTCCTATGAAAAGCGGGGTTTTGAACCGGTTGAAACAGCATCATTTGCGTCATCACTATCACGACGACCATACCGGTTACGGGGTCAGTTCGCCCCTCTGGGACTACATTTTCCGGACAAACCGCCGGTAGGACGTGGTCTAGGGCCCGCACTTAGACCTTGTCGCCGCCAAAGCGCATCAGTAAGCTAGATGCCCCGATATGGAACTCGTCCCTAAGGCGACGATTCCCATAAGGAAATGAACAAAGACCCTGCAAAACTCAGTCTGAGCAATTTCATCGCGGGCGAAAGCCGCGATCCGTTGGAAGCTCCGCCAACCTTTACCCGCTGGATGCAGGCCGGCGCATTCGCAGTTGAACTCTACGAGCCCGAGCTTCTCGCCAGCGCCGACGCGCGCACAACCATCGATTACAACGGCCGGCCGCGCTCGGTCATTAATCTCTGTTCCTACAATTATCTCGGCCTCGCCAATCATCCCGAGGTCGTAGCGGCCGCTCACGAGGCGCTGAAAACACACGGGCTCGGCGCGTGCGGTTCCCCAATGCTCTCGGGGATGACAGATCTTCATCGCGAGCTTGAACGACAGGTGGCAGAATTTCTCAATCGCGAAGATGCAATGCTTTTCAATAGCGGATTCGGCGGCGCACTCGGCACGATCTCGGGTCTGCTTCGCAAGAACGATGTCGCTATTCTCGATAATCGATCCCACTTAAGTCTGCGCGACGGCGCAGTCCTTTCGCGTTGTCGCACCGAAAAATTTGAGCACAACGATCCCGCTTCGCTCGATGCCGCGCTAAGGCGTCATGCCGGACGGCGTCAGCTCGTCATCGTGGAAGGAATTTATTCCATGGACGGCGATTTCGGAAATTTGAACGAGCTGATCGATGTCGCGGACGCGCATGGCGCTCGCGTCTTTGTCGATGAAGCGCACTCGATCCTCGGATGCGGAGAGAACGGTCGCGGCGCGGCCGAGAAATTTGGAGTGGATGACCGCGTGCCTCTCGTCTACGGCACATTTTCAAAAGCGTTCGGCGCGCTCGGCGGATTTGTCGCGGGCTCGAAGGAGACGTTGCGCTATCTCCGATTCTACGCGCATCCGTATGTTTACTCGTGCGCGCTGCCGCCGGTTGTTGTGGCCGGAATTCTTAAAGCGCTCGAGATCGGACGACGCCAACCCGAATTGCGCACGCGACTTTGGGAGAATGCGCATTACTTCCATGAAAAACTTCGCGAGCTCGGGATCGATACCGGAAGATCGACAACTTACATAATGCCGATCGTGATCGGCGACCGCGAACGGATGTATCGGCTTTGTCACGAATTGAGGCGGCGTGGATTGTGGGTCGCGCCCGTCGATTATCCGGCGGTGCCGCAAAACAAGATCTGCTTCCGCGCTTGCGTCACCGCCAATCACACGCGGGCCGATCTCGACGAAGCGCTCAACATTCTCGAGGACACGCTGCGGGGCGCGGAATCGAAAATGAAATCCGCCGCCTTCCGGTTGCGCTGCAAGATGTCTGAGCTGGCGCTCAGAATGACTTCTTGATGGGTGCGCAGCTTGCGCAACCGCCCGCCGTCGAGACCACCTACAAGGTGCGCGAGGCCGAGGGCATCCTCGACGTTTACTTTTATCGCAAGCTTGGTTTCCAGCTTGCGAAGTTTTTCGCGAAACTCGGAATGTCACCGATCGGAGTCACGCTTCTCGGTGGCGTGTTCGGAATTTTTGCCGGCCATCTTTATTTCTATCGCAGCCTAACGATAAACATCGCCGGCATGGTGCTCCATGTCTGCGCCAACTTGTTGGACAATGCGGACGGGCAGCTCGCGCGTTTAACTGGGCGCCAAAGTCGCGAAGGCCGAATCATCGATAGCGTGGTCGATCATTTGATCTTCACGAGCATTTACCTGCATCTCACGCTCCGCTGTTTGTCTGAGGGGGCATCTCCACTGATCTGGCTGGTCGCGTTGGTCGCTGCGAGGAGTCACGGCGCGCAGGGCGGAGCGGCTGATTACTATCGGAATGCCTACCTTTATTTTGTGAACGGTAGATCGCGCGGCGACTTCGACTCGTCTTCGGCACTCGAATCGGAGTATCGGGCGCTTTCCTGGCGCGAGGGACCGTGGCAAAAATTTCTGCTCGTGATGTATCTCAGCTTCACGCGTCAGCAGGAAATGATATCCCCGGCGTTGAAAAAGTTTCGGGACGCGGTTGACCGAACCTTTCAGGATCGCATTCCCGACTGGTTCACGTCGCAATATCGAAATGCGGCGCAACCGGCCTTCAAATTTTGGGGAGTGCTAATGACGAACACCCGCATGCTTTTTCTTTTTGCGGTCTTGCTAGTCGATCGGGTTGCCTGGTTTTTTTGGCTCGAGATTACGGTATTCAACCTGGTGCTCGTCTATCTGCTTTATCGGCAACGAAACATGTGCCGCTTTCTTTTCGAAATGATGAGGCAGCCGCGGCAGTCGCAGCTGGATTGAGCGTGTCACGGATCGAGATTTCGCAAGTCAGGTCGCGCCAGGATCTCAACGCGCTCATCAAATTTCCATGGCAAATCTACCGCAACGATCTCGCCTGGGTTCCGCCGCTCATCATCGAGCGGAAAGCGTTTCTCGATCGCAAACGCCATCCGTTCTACGAGCACGGTGACGCGGAGTTATTTCTCGCACGACGCGACGGCGAGATCGTCGGCCGGATCATGGCGAGCGACGATCCGAATTATAACGCGCTCCATCAATCAAACGTTGGTTGCTTCGGATTATTTGAATCGATCGATGATGTCGATGTTGCGAAAGCGTTGCTCCATGCCGCAGGCGATTGGCTGCGATCTCGTGGGCGCGCGCAAGTCATGGGGCCGATCGATTATTCGACAAACTATGTGTGCGGTTTGTTGGTCGACGGATTCGAACATCCGCCAACCATCTTGACCGCGCACAATCCTCCTTATTATGCGCGGCTGATCGAAGCGTCGGGCTTTGTGAAGGAAGTAGATTGGTATGCGTGGTGGTTCGATCCCAAGGGTGCGCCAATTTCGCGATTGCAGCGCCTCGTGAAGGCGCGAGCGCAAAAAACTTCGGTGAAGATTCGACAGATCGATCTTCGAGATCTCGCAAGCGAAAGTCAGCGCCTCGCCACCGTGTTCAACGAAGCGTGGAAAAACAATTGGGGCTTCGTGCCGTTCACGGCGGCGGAATCGGCGCACATGGCGAAAGAGATGCGCCCGCTCATCGATCCGCGAATGACATTAATCGCCGAGATCGACAACGAACCGGTGGCATTCGTGATTTGCGTTCCCGACATCAACGTTGCGATCAAACACGTGGATGGCCGCCTCACACGTTTTGGTTTGCCAATCGGCTTGCTCAAATTGCTTTGGCATCGCCGCAAAATTCGCAAAGCGCGCTTTGTCGCGCTCGGCGTCGTGGAAAAATATCGTCGCGCAGCAATCGGCGAAACGCTGGTACTGCAGGTGTTGGAAGACGGCGGGCGCCGCGGATTTGCTGGAGAACTGAGCATGACTTTGGAAGGCAACTTGCTGATAAATCGCTTCATCGAATCACTGGGCGCCTCGAAATACAAAACCTACCGGATCTATCGCCGATCCCTTGCTCAATGAATCCTAACTTCGATCACGTCGTTATTTTGGCGGATCAATCGGCGAAGTGGCGAATCGCGGGCCTCCCGCAGTTGGATCGGCTGGTTTTGGCGCTCGATGAATTCGCGACGTCCATTTCGAGCCAGCGTAAGATCGACATCTTCATTTTTTGGCGGCCCGGAATTCCAATCGAGCAACGCTGGCGTCCCGAACATCCGCGATTGAGCCGTTGCAACTTTATAGACGGACTCGTCGTGGGCGGACGCGAGCGCGTGTTCAATACGCGCCTGTTCGTTAAACGCCACGGGCTCGAACATTTCATGGACGACTCCATTCCACTCGAAAATGACGCCACGATTGGCGACGAATCGGCAGTCTGGGAAAAACTGTGGCAGCGATTTGAAAATGCCTGCGCAAATTCGGCAGCCGGGCGAAAAAGCGATGCCTGGCAATATCTTGCCGACTCTGGCGACAATGCCACTGCCGAGCGCTGGCTCCTTCGCGATAGCGGCAAAGCGCGTGACGGTTTCATTTCCCGCTACTTGAACCGTC
>QHOZ01000166.1 GCA_003219495.1 Verrucomicrobiota bacterium
TCGATGAGCCGCTCTCCAATCTCGACGCGCGCCTCCGCCTCGAGATGCGCGATGAGATTCGCCGCATTCACGCGGAGACAAAAATCACCACCATTTACGTCACGCATGACCAGAAGGAGGCGCTCTCGCTCGCGCAACGCATGTGCGTTTTGCGCGCGGGCAGAGTCGAGCAGATTGGCGCGCCGCGCGAAGTTTATCGTGCGCCTGCCAACCGTTTCGTCGCGGATTTTATTGGCGAGACCAACTGGATTCCGGGGACCGCCGTTGCCGCCGAGGACCAGCATTTGCGGGTAAAAACCCCAGTTGGCCTCTTCGAGGCGCAAGGTAATTATAAAGCCGGCCAGGAGGTCTTGATCGGGTTTCGCCCCGAGGCCGTCCAGTTCGTTGAAAACGCGTCGAACAGTTTTCGCGCACGCATCGCGCGCGTGAATTATCTCGGCGAGATCGAGCAGTATGCGCTTGAAATCACGGGGGGAACGGTTATCAAGGCATTCGAGCAAAACCCGCTCGCCGCGCGGCCGGTAGGAACAGAACTTACGGTCCATGTGCGTGCGCAAGACGTGCTGGTGTTGCCCCAAAGTAGGGATGAACCCTACATCCGACAAAAACCTGATGTTTTATAAACCAACGTGTGAATAATTCCGGTCGTGATGCGAGGAGAAAAGAAGCCCCGGCTGGGCTCATGGGATCTGCGTCAGGTTCCGATAAATAATTATAGATTGCTTGTATGGCTTTGCGCAAAAAACAGCACTTGAAACGCCCTCCGCGCAACCGCGGCACTAACCTCGCCGACAAGCACCCGCGGCCGGCCAAGGCGGTGGCGCCCGCGCCGGCACCGGCCTTCCCGTTGCGTCGTATGCATCCGGCGAGCGATGGTCAAAACCGAATCACTGCAGCCGTTGATGGTGAAAGAAAACCGCCCGCGCTGCCCACTGAAACTCATGAGCGCGAGCGCGAGCGCGGTTCCTACGACGCTGACACGGCGATCAAACTTTACTTGCGCGAGATCGGTCAGGTAAAATTGCTCACACCGGATCAGGAAGTGGAGTTGGCGGCGAAAATCAAGAAGGGCGACAAAAAAGCGCGCGAACAAATGATCAAGGCCAACCTGCGCCTGGTCGTCAAGATCGCGCACGACTATGAAGGCTTTGGGTTGCCGCTGCTCGACCTGATCAGCGAAGGCAACATCGGCTTGATGAAAGCGGTCGAGCGCTTCGACCCCGCCAAGGGCGGCAAGCTTTCCACTTACGGCTCATGGTGGATCAAGCAATCGATCAAACGCGCCCTCGCCAACCAATCGAAGACGATTCGACTGCCCGTGCACCTGGTCGACAAGATCGCCAAGATGCGCCGTACCGCCATGCGCTTGCAGGAGGAGTTCGGGCGCGAACCCACCGACGACGAATTGGCGGGCGAGCTCGGCATTTCCGCGTCGCGCGTTTCGCAGATGCGCACCGCCGCGATCCGCCCGGCGTCGCTGGACGCGCCCATCGGCGACGATGAATCCAACAATTTCTCCGAAGTCATCCCCGACGAGAATGCCGAGACGCCCTACGAACAACTCGAAGACCAAACCGTAACCCGCATGCTGCAGGAAATGGTCAAGACGCTTGACCCGCGTGAATCGACCATTCTACGTTTCGGCGTCACCCGCGAACGCGTGCGCCAGATCCAAAATATCGCTTTAAACAAGCTCCGCAAAATGATAGAAAAACTCGAAGCGGTGAAGCTGTAGCCTGGGGCCAGCATTCTCGCCAGCGAGTTTTTCTATGGACCAAAAAGTTAGCCTAGCCCAAATCAAGTCGGCCATCAGGAACATTCCGGATTTTCCAAGCGCCGGAGTGCAATTCAAAGATATTACCCCGGTCCTGGGCGATGCGCAGCTCTTCGCCGGGACTATCGATTTGCTGACGCAGGGTTTTACGCCAGGATCCATCGACACGATCGTCGGCATCGACGCCCGCGGATTCATTTTCGCCGCCGCCGCCGCATTCAAGCTGAAGGCTGCCTTCGTCCCCGTTCGCAAAAAGGGCAAGCTCACGTTTTCCACTTACGAGCAGGACTACGCCCTCGAATACGGCACGAACACCATCGCCATCCACACCGATGCCTTGCGCAAGGGCAGCCGCGTGTTGCTGGTCGACGACCTCCTGGCCACCGGTGGCACCGCCGCTGCGGCCGCGCACCTCGTCCAGAAGGCTGGCGCGCATATCGAGTCCATCCGTTTCCTGGTCGAGCTCAGCTTCCTGAACGGCCGCGACAAACTCAGGATATGATTCCGCGCGAGATTCTTAAAAAGATTCGCCAAATCGAGATTCGCACCAATCGTTTGGTGAGCGAAACCCTCGCTGGCCAATACCATAGCGTCTTCAAGGGGCAGGGCATGAACTTCGAGGAGGTCCGTGAGTATCAGCCCGGCGACGACGTGCGTTCGATCGATTGGAACGTCACGGCGCGCATGAATCACCCCTTCGTGAAGAAATTCGTCGAGGAACGCGAACTCACCGTCATGCTCGTCGTAGATCTGAGTGGTTCGGGCCTGTTCGGCTCTGGCGAACAATCCAAACGCGAGCTCGCCGCCGAAATCGGTTCCGTGCTGGCCTTTTCCGCGATCCGCAACAACGACAAAGTCGGCCTGATCCTTTTCACCGACGAGGTCGAAAAATTCATTCCGCCGCGTAAAGGTCGAAAGCACGTCTTGCGCGTCATCCGCGAAATCCTTTTCTCCGAACCCCGCCGTCGGGGCACCGACCTGAACGCCGCACTGGAATTCCTTTTGCGCGTCACGCCGCATCACGCGATCGTCGTGATTCTGTCCGACTTCCTTGAATCCGGCACGCGCACCGCCGCCCGCTTCAAGCGCCAGTTCACGCCCGGCGGATCGCCGAGCCTCGCGCACGGTTCCTACGCTACATTGCGGCAGACCAATCGCCGCCATGACGTCGTCGCCGTGCAAATCAAAGACCGCTACGAGGAAGAGCTTCCCGCATTGGGGCGCCTCGTGCTGAAGGACGCCGAGAGCGGTGAAGTGATCGAGATCAACACGGGCGACCGCGACAAGCGCGAGGCATTTCGCCAGCGCCACGTCCAGAGCCAGGCCGAGCTGGAGAAACTCTTTCGCGCGGCGAAATCGCGAGCGCCGCCGCTTGCGCGGCTGATATGACAAACCCGCGGCATTCTTCATTCGTTGGAGCGCGGACAGATCTCGCCGCGCTCCAATCTCGCCAGCTCGCCGCGCGCAATACTGACTAATGGCCGCCACCTCCAACAACGCAGCGTTGATCATTCCGCCTCCCGCACCCGCGGGCATAACGAACGACATTCGCGGTGTGAAACCGCCGGTCGCCGTACCAAATGACTGGGCGTGGGTCTTCTGGGTGCTAGCCGCCTTGGTAGCCCTCGCGGCCGCCGTTTGGGCATTCCGACGTTGGCAAAAGAGTCGCGTTCACAAGCTGATCGTTCCGCCCACACCGCCGCACGTCCGCGCCCGCCAGCGTCTGCACGCCGCCCTGGCGCACATCCAGGATCCGCGCGTCTTCTGCAGTGAAGTATCGGACGCGCTGCGCGTGTATCTCGAGGAACGATTCCGCTTTCACGCGCCAGAGCGCACCACCGAAGAATTCCTCATCGAACTTCAGAACACGAACATCCTCACCGCCCAGCAGAAGCAAAGTCTCACGGACTTCCTGCAAAGCTGCGATCTGGTAAAATTCGCGCGCCACGAACCCGCCGAGGCCGGCCTGCGCGACCTCCACGATTGCGCCCTTCGTCTCGTGGACGAAACCCAATACGAACGCGTCACGGCGGCGGGCGCAACCGCGTCTTCTCCCGCTGCATTTAATCGCGAAGGGTCCCCGTCTTCTCCCTCTCCCCTCAACGGCGAGACGGCCGGGGTGAGGGGTGAGAACGCCCGCAGCACCGCCGACACCCATAAATGACCTTCGCATATCCATGGCTTCTGTTGCTCGTGGCGGCGCTGCCCGTGCTTGCCTGGTGGCGCGGCAAACGCGGCCAACAAGCTGCCTTCCTGTACTCCTCCATCCAATTGGTCAAGAGCGTCGCGAACCTCCGCCGCTCGCGCGCGGGCCAGTTCCTCGCTGCGATCCGTTGGCTAACCCTGGGATGTTTCATCGTCGGCCTCGCGCGGCCGCAAAAAATCGAAAGCGAAGCATCCGTCAAAGCCAGCGGCGTAGATATCGTCGTCGCGCTCGACCTCTCGGGCAGCATGGAGTCCGAAGACTTCGAACTTCGCGGCGAACGCGTGAACCGGCTCGTCATCGCCAAGGACACGCTGAAAAAATTCGTTGATCGCCGGCCCTCCGATCGCATCGGCCTGGTCGCCTTCGCGGGCAAGCCGTACATCGCCGCACCGCTGACTCTCGATCACGATTTTCTCGAACAGAACAT
>QHOZ01000167.1 GCA_003219495.1 Verrucomicrobiota bacterium
CAAGATCGACAATTTTCTCGCGGACGCGCTCGATCGACATTAGGCGATTGTGCAGAGAATAAACCTGGCCCTGGCGATCGAGCTCGCGCTTGATCGTGTCACGAATGATTCGTTCGTCGTAACCGGAGACGATCGTTTCGACCGGCAAACGATTGAGCGGCGGCGTTTCGATCGTCGACATATCTTTCACGCCGACGAGCGAAAGGTAAAGCGTGCGCGGAATCGGCGTCGCCGAAAGCGTTAGCACGTCCACGAGCTTGAAGAGCTCTTTGAATTTTTCTTTGTGCAAAACGCCGAAGCGCTGTTCCTCGTCGATGACGACAAGGCCGAGATCTTTGAAAACGACGTCGCCGGAAATCAATCGATGCGTGCCGATTACAATGTCGACTCCGCCCTGGCGCAGCAGCTGAAGAATTTTTTTCTGCTCACCCTGCGTGCGGAAACGGCTGAGCATTTCGATTCGCACCGGATAATCGAGCATGCGCTGCCGAAAAACTTCGAAATGTTGTTGCGCAAGCACAGTGGTCGGCGCGAGGACCGCGACTTGTCGTCCATCCATTACCGCTTTGAACGCGGCGCGAATCGCCACTTCGGTTTTGCCGAAGCCGACGTCGCCACAAATCAAACGGTCCATCGGACGCGGACGTTCCATGTCGATCTTCGCGTCGATAATCGCTTTCAATTGGTCGGGCGTTTCGCGGAACGGAAATGAATGCTCGAATTCCCGCTGCCACTTCGTGTCCGGACCGAACGCGTGGCCGGGAACGGTTTCGCGCTCGGCCTGGACCGTGAGCATTTTGCCGGCATAATCGAAAATCGAGGACGCGGCCGCCTTTTTTGCGCGCGCCCATTTTGCGTCAGCGAGCGAGCTCAGTTTCGGCGAGCGTTTGCCGACGCCGACATAACGCGAAACCAAGTAAGCTTGCTCGAGCGGAACATAGAGCTTTGCTTCTTCGGCGAACTCGAGCGCGAGAACTTCCTGTTCCCCATTGTCCGATGTCGGAATTTTAGTGAGACCGTTAAAGCGGCCGACGCCGTGCTCGAGGTGAACAACGAGATCGCCTTCGTTCAGCTCGCTGAAATCGATCTGCGCTCGATGGCGCTCCGCGTGATAAAGGCGGCGACGCGCGTGCGGCGCGAATCGCCCGAACAATTCGGCCGCAGACAAAATGACAAGGTTGGCCGCGGGAAAGCAAAAACCGCGCGCGAGTGTGCCGAGGACAAGATCGACATCATGCAACGCGTCGGCGCTGATCAATTCGCGAAAACGCTCAATCTCGCCTTCAGTTTGAAAATAGATGACGACGCGCGCGTTGTTCTTTTTCCATTCGCCGAGATGCTTGATGAATTGGTCCCGCTTCGCTTCCGCGAGCAGAAAATCGCCGACCGCGAACTCGCCAACATCGCAATCC
The DNA here is from genome assembly GCA_003219495.1 of Verrucomicrobiota bacterium. The sequence goes on from QHOZ01000167.1 coordinate 1,413, forward strand.
TGGAATGCTCCGCCGAAATCTTCGGGGCCGTCCTCGATCCAGCTTTCACTGATTTGAATGTGCGCCCTGGAATCTTCCGCCGGCTCGATCTCGATCGTCAGATCGTCTTTGCCGATGTAATCGCGAACGACGCCGCTTTTGTCGTCCGCCGCGCCGAGGAGGACGTCGATCTTGCGCAGGTCGCGCACGGAAGTTTGCGTATCGATGTCGAACTCGCGGAGCGATTCGATGGTGTCGCCAAAGAATTCTACGCGCGCCGGCAGCGGCGCTTGCCATGAGTAAAGATCGACAATGCCGCCGCGAACCGCGAATTGCCCGCGCGTTGTCACTTGCGGGACGCGGTCGTAACCGGCGGCGCTTAATTTCTCGAGCAATTGCTCCATCGTGGAGCTCGCGCCGCGTTTCAGCGTTAAGGTCGCGGACGAAACGGCTCCTCGTTTCGGCGCCGGCTGGTCAAGGCTCGCGCGGGTCGTGACAATTACTTGCCGGCCCGCTTCACGATCGATCGTCGCAAGCAGCGCCAAACGCTCGGCGGCAATTTCGGGATCGGGCAGAATATTTTCAACGGCGGCGAATTCCGCTTCGGGAAGAAATTGCGTGCCCGGCAGCCAATTTTGAATCGTTTCGAAAAGTGAATCTTGCATGCGAACGGTTGGACAAAGAATCCAAATCGTTTTCGAAACGCTTCGCGCGATGAACGCGGCGAGAAAGGCCTGCGCCGGCCAAATGACGTGTGAAAATTTAACCGGCGCGCCTTGAGCTCCGATCCGTGCGAGCTTGCGCGCAATCGCGTCGGATTGCGCAACGCGCTCGAGCAATTGATTCGCCAGCGGCGTTTCCACCCGCGAAGTTCGCCGAACTTAGCGGCGATTCAAAGATCGACAGTTAATTTGAGATCGTGACCGGAGTGCCGACGGAAACGGATTTGAAAAATTCCTTGGCCATGAATTCCGGCATTCGAATGCAGCCGTGCGAAGCGGGATAGCCCGGGAGATATCCGGCGTGCATTCCAAAGCCCGGCGCGATCTGCATATAATATGGCATCGACGCGCCTTTGTAATGCGCTCCCGGCGGCTTCCTATCTTTTTCGACGTCGACGTTTGGCATGACGATATTTCCAGCGTCATCGACGTAATCGCCATATCGGCTGGAAGCGTGCGCGATATCTTTCTTAACGACGCTGAATTTTCCCAACGGCGTGTTTAAGCCTTCCCGGCCGGTCGAGAGCTGCGAAATCCCGACGAGCATATTGTTTTTGTAAAAGTAAGCGCGCTGTTCTTTGAGGCTGATTTTGACCAAAGGTTTACCGCCGATGTGATCCCCGTCCCAATAAGAGATGTTGTCATTCGGCGCGCCGCTGGTGGGCTGATTTCCGTAAACCCCGCCCAGGTATTGGGTTTGGCCGGAGTAACGCACGTCCTCCGTGCACCCGGCGAAGAGCAAAGCGGAAACAGCAACCAGTGCGAAAATGGAGAAACGATTAAATAACGAACGCATAAAAACTTTTCGGCGAAACCCTTTACCGGCGATGCATTCAAAGTCAAGGGGACGGGTCTCGTTAGCCCCGCCAGAATTCCTCGGAGAGCGCGGCTTGAATTGTGCTTTCTAGCAGGGAGCGTCTCGGGCATGCCGACGTACGACTATCACTGCCAGAAATGCGACAAGAATTTCGAGATGTTTCAATCAATGCGAGACGAAGCGCTTCGGCAATGTCCCAAGGAACTTTGCCGTTTGCCCAAATGGGGGCATGGCAAAGTGAAACGCCTCCTTGGCACCGGCGCCGGGATTATTTTCAAGGGCTCGGGTTTTTACGTCACCGATTATCGCAGCAAAGCGTATCAGGAAGCGGCCAAGAAAGAATCGCCCGCGGCCAGCTCGTCCGAAAAATCTTCGGCCGGAAAAGAAACGAAACCTTCCCCGGAAAAAAAATCTACGTCAACCCCAGCAACTAAACCGAAAAAAGAATCGGCGGCATGACGACTACAACTACAGAACCAGCGAAAAAGGTTATTTGCACGGAGTGCCGGCACGACAACGAGGCCGAGCGCATTTACTGCCACAATTGCGGCGAGCGACTCGACCGCTCAGTCGTTCTGGCCAAGAAGAAGGGCACGGATCCAGGCGAAGAGCACCGTCGTTTGCAGAAAATGATGGAAGGCCCGAGCAAGCTTCGCCAGAATTTTTTCGCGGTCGCCAAAGTGGCGTTGGGCGCAGCGGGTGCGGCTGCACTGGTGTTAATTGCAACGCCGGCGGAAGTTCCGGCGCCGACAAAGGTGATCCCGCCTCAAATGGATCTCGATCTTGAAAGCGCGGCGTCGTTTCAAAAACCCGGACCACTCGAGTATTCGCAAGAACAGGTGAACGCATATCTCGCGTATCGTTTAACGAGCAAGAAGAAGGCGTTGAACAAACCGTTCCTGGATTTCGTGCGCGCGTCAGCATCGTTCCACGACAGCGCCTGCACGATCGCGATGGAGCGTTCGCTTTTCGGATATTCCATTTTCACGCGATCCTCTTTTCGCATCGAAACCGGTGGCGGAAAAACAGCCGTGCAGAACGTCGGCGGTTGGATCGGACAATTGCCGGTTCATCCCGCGATCATGCAATACGGGAACATCATCTTCGCGGATTTGTGGAATGCGCTCGATCGCGAGCACAAGCTTGTCGCCAAGATGGCGGCGGTAAATTTCCACGACGCGGGAGTGACGATCACTCCGCCGTCACGCTAAAAAGGAAGGGCCGGGAGCCCGAATGGACTCGCCGGCCAACCAACCAATTTGTTCGTATTCGTTTAGTAACGAAGACCCATGCTGCGAACTAACGGTCCACTGACTGTGCCGTCCATGCGCAGACCATGGTCGCGTTCGTAGGCGCGAATCGCGAAACTCGTTCCCGGTCCCATGATTCCGTCAATCGGGCCGCGATAATAACCCATGTGGGCCAATCGCGTTTGCACCGCGATCACGACTGAGCCGTGGCCGTAGCCGTAATCATTGTAGGAATAGGCGCCGTAATTGTAGTTGTACGGGTACGAACTGTAGCCGTACGGGTAATAGCCGCCGTAGTACGGTGAACCGAATCCGAAGGAAATCGACGGACCGTAGTTGTAGCCATAGGACGGATAACCGTAACCATAGCCGCTGCCGTAACCGTACGAGCTGTACGGATAACTGCCGCTACGCGTTACCACGCGTGTTCGAGTTTGGACCGGCGCGCCGGTCGTTCCGGTGACGTATCGCGTGTTTCCGCTGCGCGTCACGACGCGCTGAGTTCTCACCGCGCGGTTTGTTTGTTTACTGGTGACTGTGGTAGTCGCAGTAGGCTTGCTCGCTCGCACTTTTGTTTTGGTGCGAACCTGGTCATTCCCTGAGGCCGCCATGAGCGACCCGGTCAACAAAGCCCCTGTGACCACGCTTACTAGTATGCGTTTTGTATTCATAAGCCTGTAGAAATTAGACGGGCTTACGTGCCGATAGTTTCACTTTATTTGCGATAAATTTCGGATCGTGCTGGCAATTGCGCGCCCCGGGCAATTATCCTGCCTCGAACTGTTTGTCGGGTGAAATCCACTATTCTCCTCGGACTCGCGCTCGGTGCGTTGTCGATCTTTGCTCTTGAATCAGGGGCGAACGACGTCCTCGAGCGCAGCATCAGCCCATCGCGGCAATTCGTAATCTATGGGGGCGATGCCGGTTTGCGCGGCGCGATCTCGACCTTAGCGGAGCGTTTGAAGGGTGATGTGCTCGGCGTTCTGGAACAGCGTGATAACTGGAAGACGGCGGCAGTGATCAATTTGCAGGCGCGCGCCGCGAACCTGCCCGAAGTCCCGATGAGCGCGTTTCACGTCAGTCAAACGCCGTCCGGGTTGAAGCTTCAACTGGATTTGACGATTTCGCGTGAGCTCAATCCGGAAACGCTCGAGCGCGAAATTCTGCGTCTGATTTTGCTCGAGATGATTTATCGCAAGCAGACCGGCATCGCGTCCGGTGAAACGTATGTCACTCCGCCGCCATGGCTGGTGGAAGGATTGCTCGCGCTCGGGCCGAACGGTGACCGCGGATCGCTGGTCAACATGCTGAACGTTTCGCAGCGCGTTCCATCGTTGGAAGAATTTCTGCAGCAGCGTCCTGAACTGCTCGACTCAGCGAGCCGCGCGATTTACCGCGCGTATTCGTTCGCGTTCGTGCAATTGCTCGCGAACGATCCGAATCAGCTCGGCCGTTATATCGATAATCTCACTTTCAGCACGAACGATTCGCTTGCCGATTTGCAAAAAAGTTTTCCGCGGCTCGCGGGCAAGGATTTCGAAAAAACCTGGCGAGCGAAGATCGACAACGTCATCGATTCGCGGCGGACGGAGCTTCTGGGCTTCGGTGAAAGTGAAGCACAGCTCGAAGCGCTGCTTCAGGCACTTTCACTGGAAGCGCTTTGCCACAAGAAGTTGGACGCGACGCAAAAACTCGAACTGAAAAAGTTCAGCGAAGACTTGATGCTTCTCGCCGCGCACGCAAATCCTGCCCTTCGCCCGATCGTTGAGAACTATCAGCAGCTCGCCGCGCAACTCGCGCTCGGGAAAAATCACGGTGTCGCCGCGAAATTGAGCGACCTGAAAAAATTGCGGATGCAGCTCGGTGCGCGCATGAGCGAGATCGACGATTACATGAATTGGTTTGAGGCGACGCAGCTAAAGACCGCCAGCGGTTTGTTTGAAACGGTCAAGGTTTCGCTCGATCCGAGTGAGACCCGCCCGCGTCGCCACGATAATTTTTCGACCTATCTCGATGCGATGGAATCGCAGTTTTGAGCAAGGATGTCGATCTTCTCGCGGCGGACAGTTGCTCGCGCGACTTTTGCTGATTAAGATAGCGCGCCCTTTATCATGCAGAAGATTGGATTTGCCGAAGCCCTGGAGTCGATTGTCGCCAGCGATACACGTTATCAACGCGAGGCGTATATCTTTTTGCGCGACGCGCTCGATTACACGACGAAGCAGCAAAAGAAAGCGAAAGGGACAACGGTCCGCCACGTTTCGGGGCCGGAATTGCTGGACGGCGTTCGCCACTACGCGCTGAAAGAATTCGGCCCGATGGTGCTGACGGTGTTCGACAATTGGGGAATCCGCTCGACCGAAGATATCGGTCACATGGTATTCAATTTGATCAACGCGGGAATTTTTGGAAAAACGGATGAGGATTCGATCGAGGATTTCAAAAACATTTACGATTTTCGCGAAGCGTTCGTGAAGCCATTCGCGCCAGAAAAGAAAGTCGAAGCCCCGAAACATTTGCCGGCGCCGAAAACGGTATGACCGGCCAAGCGCCGCGGGTGGCGCTGATTTGTGCAATCGCGTTTAGCATCGTGAACTTGAAAGCAGCGGATCGTCCTCAGTCGAAACCAACTCCGAGCGCGGCGGCGAAGAACAGAGAGCAATCGAACTGGCTCACGTTTCCGCCGAGCAGCGCGAAGAAATTCGTGTTGCCGGACGGACTCACCATCATCGTCCAGGAAGATCGCAGCGCACCGGTAGCGAGCGTGCAGGCATGGTGCGCGACGGGCAGCATCGTCGAAGATGAAAAGCTCGGCGCCGGTCTCTCGCATATCCTCGAGCACATGCTCTTCAAAGGAACGAAGACGCAAAAGGCGAACGACATTGCGCAAAAAGTTCAGGACGTCGGCGGTTACATCAATGCTTACACCTCGTTCGATCGCACCGTTTTTTGGATCGATGTCCCGAAAGATGGCGTCGAGAGCGCGCTCGCAGTTTTGTCGGACGCGATGATGAACTCCACCTTGCCGCCCGAGGAATACAACAAGGAACAGGAAGTCATCCGGCGCGAGTTCGCGATGAACGTCGATGATCCCGACCGGATGTTGAGTCTGTTGTTGTTCGCGACCGCGTATCAAAAGCATCCGTATCGGCTGCCGGTCATCGGTGAGATGGAAATTTACAACCAGCTCACGCAGGAACAGGTGATGCAGTATTACAAAACGCGTTACGTGCCGAACAATCTCACCTTCATTGTCGTCGGCGATGTCGATGCGGAAAAAATTCACCAGCAGCTCGCCGATTATTTCAAAAATTATCCCGGGAAAGCGCTCAAGCCGGTCTTTGTTCCGAACGAGCCGCCACAACTCGGCCGGCGCGAAGTGCACAACGAGTTCGCAACCGAGCTGAGTCGCCTCTCAATCGCGTGGCATATTCCGGAGATCACGCATCCCGACGTTCCAGCGCTTGATTTGTTGGCTGGAATTTTGGGCGACGGCCGCAGCTCGCGGTTGTATCGCCGGGTTCGGGAGCAAACCGGGCTCGCCTACGGCGTGTCAGCGTTTTCCTACACACCGGGTGATCCCGGATTGTTTGGCGTCGACGCGACGGTCGATCCCAAGAAGCGCGATGAGGCGCAGAAACTGATTTTGCAAATGATCGACGAAATCAAACAGGCGGGCGTGACCGCCGACGAGCTGGTGAAGGCGCAGAAAATGTCGCTCGCGCATCATTTCGACGCGCTCACGACGATGCGCGGTCAAGCCTCCGATATCGGATCCAATTGGTTGCTGACGCGAAACCTGGATTTCAGCCGCCATTACTTGATTGCGGTGCAGAAAGTAACGCTCGCTGACATTCGCCGCGTCGCCGCGAAATATCTTGTCGATCAAAACCTGACCGTCGCGTCGTTGAATCCGAAAGGCTCGGTCGGCCCGAAACAGGAAGCTTCGAAACCGCCGGCCGCGGCTGAGATTCAAAACTTCGAATTGTCGAACGGGCTGCGGTTGCTCGTGCGCGAAGACGCGCGCTTGCCGCTTGTTTCTATCACTGCGGTGTTCCGGAGCGGTTTGCTCGCGGAAACATCGGAGACGAAATCGAAGCGATCGGCGGTTCGATTTCCAGCGAAGCCGGGAACAACAGCATGAGTGTCGGCGTGCACGTGATGAAGCCCGACGTGAAGACCGGCGTTGGTCTGCTCGCCGATGTTTTGTTGAACGCGACGTTTCCCGACAACGTGGTCACGCGCGAGAAGCAGGTCCAAATCGCCGGGATCAAACAGGAAGAAGAGCAGCCGACGACGGTTGCGCGGAATATTTTGCGGCACGCGTTGTTTCAGGAGCATCCCTACGCGTTGCGCGCGAACGGGGCGCCGGAATCGGTGGAGCGCCTGGCCCAAAAAGATCTCGTCGCTTTCCGCGACAAATATGTCGTCGCCAAAAATGGCGTGATCTCCGTTTTCGGCAACGTGAACGCGAACGAAGTGAAACAGTTATTCGAAGAAGCGCTCGGCAAAATGAAAGCCGGCGAGCTCGCGCTTAGCAGCGTGCCGCAGCCGCCGACGATCTCGAAAGTTGAAAGCGTCGACGCGAGTAAAGAAAAAGCGCAGGGCGTGATCATGGTCGGCTATCGCGGCGTCGACATGTTCAGCAAAGATCGACATGCGCTTGAATTGATCGACGAAGCGAGCAGCGATCTCGGCTCGCGATTTTTCATCCGCATCCGCGAAAACATGGGCCTGGCGTATTACGTCGGCGCGATGCAGATGCAGGGACTCGTGCCCGGCGTGTTCGCGTTTTACCTCGGGACGGACCCGCAGAAAATCGAGCCGGTGAAAACAGCGTTGCTCGACGAGATTGGAAAACTGGCGAGCGAAGGCTTGAGCGAAGCCGAGCTTAATCGCGCGAAGAAGAAGTTGATTGGGCAACATCAGATCGCGATGCAGAGCACCGACTCGTTCGGGTTCCAATCCGCGCTCGATGAGATCTACGGGCTCGGCTTCGATTATTACAAGAAGATCGACAACGAAGTGAACGCGGTGACGCTTGAGGAGATTAAGAGCGTGGCGGCGAAATATTTCCGCGATCAACCCTACGTCTTAGCAACTGTGCGACCGCCGGAAGGAACGCCAGCCGCGAAACAAAAGTGAACCATGGCTGAAGTCCAAAAAGCAACGCAGAGCGGCGAAATGTCCCAGCGCTTCATCGAGTTCGTGATGATGCACGCGCAAAACGCGGCGCTTTTTCTAGGCCAAATTCCGAATCCGAAAACCGGCCAGGGTGAAGTGAATCTCGAGCTTGCGAAAATGTTCATCGATCAACTCGCGATGATTCAGGAAAAAACGCGCGGCAATCTGACCAGTGAGGAAGCGACCGTCTTGAAAAACACGTTGTCGAATTTGCAGATGCTGTACGTCGAGATCTCGCGGTCGCCGCAAGCAGCGGCTTCGGTGCCGCCTTCGTCCGAACCGGAGCCGGAAGAGTCAACATCCGCCGCGGAGCAGCCGCCGGCTTCGTCTGAGCCCCCGCCCCCGGAAGGCGAGTCGAAGAAAAAATTCACGAAGAGCTACGGCTCGTGAATTGAACAGACGCGGCCTTCGCGTCGTCGAAGAAGACGCTTGCCGCCGGATCATCGTCGGGCGGCGATCTCAATGGGATGCACGCGAGGGCAAAAAATGGGAACGGCAACGGTTCGAAACTCGTCGCCGAAGCAATTGAAGCGGCTGAGGAAGCGGGTCTGCGTTATATCAGCGATGACCGCGCTGGCTACACGCGCAGGAAAAAAGGCGACGACTTCGAATATTTGGATACCGACGGAAAACCGGTCCGCGACGAGCAGCGCTTGCTGCGCTTGAAGCGGCTGGGGATTCCACCTGCCTGGACGGACGTATGGATTTGTCCGTCGTCGAATTGCCACATTCAAGCAACCGGACGGGATGCGCGTCGTCGCAAACAATATCTTTATCACGAACGGTGGCGCGAAATTCGCGATGAAAATAAATACGATCGCATGATCGCGTTCGGCAAAGCGCTGCCGAAAATTCGCAGACGCATGTCGGAGGATTTGAAGTTGGCGGGATTACCGCGCAATAAAGTTCTGGCGACGGTGGTGCAATTGCTCGAGCGCACTTTCATCCGCATCGGCAACGAAGAGTACGCGCGCGAAAACAAATCATTCGGTCTGACGACGATGAAAGATCGACACGTGGAGGTGAAAGGATCGAAATTGCGTTTTCGATTTCGCGGCAAGAGCGGCAAGGACCACGACGTGGACGTGACCGACCGGCGAATCGCGAAAATTATTTCCAGGCTGCAAGATTTGCCCGGTCAGGATTTGTTTCAGTACGTCGATGACGACGGCGAAGTGCACAACGTCAGCTCGCAGGACGTGAACGAATATCTCCGTGAGATCACCGGCGAAGATTTCAGCGCGAAAGATTTTCGGACTTTGGCGGGCACAGTTCTGACCGCGGTTGCGCTCAATGCTCAGGAAAAGTTCGAGACCAAGAAACAAGCCAAGTCCAACGTCACAACGGCGGTCAAAGCCGTTGCTCAAATTCTCGGCAACACGCCCGCCATTTGCCGGAAGTGCTATGTTCATCCGGCGATTTTCGAAAGTTATCTCGGTCAAAAATCAATCGAGGGTCTCAAACAAATGACCGAAGAAGCGCTCGAGCGGGACGATGTCGATCTTCGCTCGAGCGAAAAAGCCGTTTTGAAGTTTCTCGAAGCGCGGCTTGCGAAAAAAGCGGCGTAAAAATCAGCGCCCGCCGCCGCCTGGAGTCGATTTCGGCTTGGCGGTTTTGCGAACGGTGATTGTTTCCTCACTCGGAGTGGGGGACTTCTCGGGAGATTTTTTGGTGGTCGGATAGATCAAACGCCACGGCTGCGATTTTATCGTTTCGCTGAATTCTTTAATGTTCTGTCCGGTC
>QHOZ01000168.1:0-1331 GCA_003219495.1 Verrucomicrobiota bacterium
AACGACGATCCGGTTCACCTCTTCCGGCATTTTGCGGTTGTGGGACCGAAGGCCCGCTTCGATGTGGACGACCGGCACCCTGCATTTGGCTCCCGCCAGGGCACCGGCCAGAGTGGAATTGGTATCGCCATAGACCATTATCGCCGCGGGATTTTCCTGAAGGAGAACTTCCTCCAGGGCGCAAAGCATTTGCCCCGTCATCGCGCCATGGCCGCCGCCATGGATTCCGAGGTTGTATTTTGGACGCTGAAGCCCAAGTTCGGTGAAAAACACGTCCGACATGTTCCAGTTGATGTGCTGGCCGGTGTGAACGAGTATTTCTTCCACATCGCTTCGCTGCCCCAAGATGCGAGACAGTGCGAATGCCTTGATGAATTGCGGCCGCGCGCCCACGACCGTGACGATCCTAGCCGGCAATCCGGCTATCGGGCGTTGACACGTGTGTTGCGACAAGCCGATCTTCCTGTTGTTTGGCGCGCATCATTGCGTTGCGCGCGCCCGGAGTGCAGGACGGCGGGACAACGCCCCCGCAAACAAACGCATTCCACGCAGTATGGGTGGGGGCAGGTCGCTTTCTTCCCGAACTCTGCGAAACCTCGGGACCGCAGTGCTTTGGGCCGCGCGAAAACTGGCGCTTCGGGCGATCGGTTCCGGCGTGGTCTCTCTGGCGGCAAAAGCGATCGCTCGCATGGATCGACGGCGAGCACTGCTTCTGGAGGGCATGGTTTCTCAGCTTCGCAGACGAAACGACGACCACTCAGGTTTCTGGGCCGAAGCGGCAGGTCTCTATCCTGACGATTCATCGATTTTGCGCATGAGGATCCATTCGGCTTTGCGATCCGGCGATGTCAAAGCCGCCGAGGCCCAGTTCGCGCGGCTGATCGCCTTGCGAGGAACGCGGGCGGACGACTCGCGCTTTGTCATCGGACTGACAAATGTCGATCTGCACAACAACCGAGCCGGGCGCATCCGCTCCAGGGTGAGGTGTTTCCTGGCAAGCCTCCACGGATCGCCCGAATATCGCATAGCGTCTGTGAGGCTCAGCCGACTTATCTTTGCACATTTTCCGCGCGCCGGGACGCGCTCAGGCAGCGCAATCCGCTCCCAATTTCTTCGGATGACAGATCGCTCGCAGTTGCGCAGCGAACCAAAACGGTTGTTGCACCGCGTTGCAGCGTGTGAAGCACGCATCGAGGAACGCTATCCCGGATCGCTGTTGGACACCGATGTTTCGATCGCGCAGTGCCGCGCGTTTGTTGCACTGGTGCGAAACAGAATTTTCGCACAGCGGCCGTTCTCCTTCGTGCGCCTCGGAGACGGAGAGGCGGCTT
>QHOZ01000168.1:1477-5078 GCA_003219495.1 Verrucomicrobiota bacterium
GATGCGGACTGCATCGGAATCCCGACAGTTTCCCGGTTCCTACGCGAACTGCGCCTGCTGCGCAACGACGCGCTGGAAACCAGCCTTACCGGCCGCGGCCTTCGCGCGGTTCTTCACTGCGCGGAAAATTGGGAGAACCTGCGCTCCCCGGGCCTGGCCCCTCCCGTGTTCGTTTCATGTCATCTTCACCAGGATCTTGAGCAGTGGAAATGCTTTGCGGAATTGTTTGACGGCGTGAAGGACGTCGTCCTCGTCTCCTGTCATGAAAATCTTGGAGATTGGATACAGCAACGATTCGGTGCGAGAGTTGCGGGCCATGTGCTGCTTCCTCCGGATCGGGTAACTGGTCCGTTTCTTGCCTGCAAACCAGAGGATCTGCGCCTTCCGTCGGTTCTTGACGATGCGATCCATCGCCTGGGCGACTTGCCGCGGAACCGTCTCGTATTGGTGGGCGCCGGATTGCTTGGAAAACTGCTCGTCACGGAGGCGCGGGCACGCGGAGGAATAGCCCTCGATCTTGGCAGCATCTTCGATCACTGGCTCGGCCTGAGAACGCGCAGTTATCTGGACCTGAACGCCGCATGAGCGAGGTACGAAGCACACTGCCAAGGTCCTCTGCAGTGGACCTGTCGATCGTCGTCGTCACGCACGGCGCACGCGAAATGACGCTGGCTTGCCTGAAATCCCTCGCACCCGAAGCACGAAAGATCAGCAGCGAAGTGATCATTGTCGACAATGCATCCCCGGATCGATTTGCTGCCGAGATTGCCTCGTTCTATCCGGATTTCCGCCTGCTGCCCCAAGTCGCAAACCTTGGCTTCGCCGCCGCGGCAAATCTCGCTGCCGATACAGCCCGGGGTCAATATTTGCTCTTCCTCAATCCTGATACCATCGTAATATGCGATGCCCTCGTTCGCCTGCTCGAATTCGCCCGCCGCAACCGGCATGCGGGAATCTGGGGCGTTCATACTCTTTTTGCAGATGGGACAATCAATCCAACCTGTTGCCGCCGCGGGCCGACACTGTGGCGTCTGTTCTGCACAGGGTTTGGGTTGGATACCCGCTTCCCGCGTTCAAGCCTGTTGAGCGGTCTAGGCTATCCCGAGTTGCCGCGCGAAGCGGAATTGCCGGTGGACGTGATCTGTGGCGTTTGCCTCCTGGTTGAACGAGTCCTGTGGGATCGGCTTGGCGGCTTTTCGCCCGCATTCTTCATGTACGGCGAGGACGATGATCTCTGCCGGCGCGCCACCAATCTCGCGATCATGCACCACGGAAGCGGGACCGAGCCGGACAGGGAAAAAAAACTCTGTCAGATTTTTGCCGCACGCTCGCTAATCGTGCGCTATCATTTCGCCGCGCCGGCGCGGCACATTGGACTGGCGCTGCTGCTGCTCAGGCCATTTCTGGGAAAAAGCTTCGCGAAACGGGAATCGCGGCCGTTTTGGCGAACCGTTTGGGGGAGACGCTATCGATGGATGGCCGGCCGGTTTGAATGAAGAGTCCGCAAGAATCTTGCAACAAAGGCCGTTCACACTAACGATATGGAACCGATCGCCGTCTGCGTCTGCACGTACCGGCGCCCGCTGCAACTGGCGCGCCTGCTGAAAATATTGGCTGAAATGTGCCGTCCGCCCGCCACAATGTTCGTGATTGTCGACAATGACGGCAGCAGTGCTCAAACAGAGAGTCTGGTGCGCGACTTTCAAAGCCTCTGCGGTTCACCAGTGAAATTCACCGTCGAACCGCAGCCCGGACTGTCAGCTGCGCGGAATGCGGCCTTGAGGGCGGCGCGCTGGCCCTCATCTCACTGGCTGACCAAGCTGATCGAGACCCACTCGACCAGTGGCGCCGCGGTGGTGGGCGGTCCGGTACATCCCGTTTTCGCGACGGGAAGCGAACCGCCGAACAAGTACCAAGAGTTGTGGTCTGTTCAAAAAGGCCGACTCGCTGGCCGCACTCATGTGTACTGCACATGCAATTGCCTGATTGATCTTGCGGCCGTGGAGTTTCTCGGCGATCAGCCATTCCCCGACGAATTTCGATTCACGGGAGGTGAGGATGTGGTGTTCTTCAGACGTCTCCATACCGCCGGCATCAGAATGGAGTGGTGCGACGAAGCCATCGCTTTTGAAGAAATCTCTGCAGAGCGCGCCTCGCTCGGCTGGTTGCGGCATCGGTGGTACAGGCTCGGCAATATTGGGGTGAAGTGTGAGCGCGCTGCACCCATCGAAGGTGCGTTGCCGCCGCTGCTGAAAACGATTCTTCTCGCATTCCGGCTTTTGATATATCCGCTAGTCAATTTGAGGATATTCACAATGCCATTGCTCTGGCTGTTGGAAGCCGAACGCATTCGCGGGCGCCTGGCCTCTCACGCCGGGGTGGTTGTGATGCAGTACGGACGGGAAGGAGCACGCCAGCGACAATGCGGGTATTGATTTTCGGCAAGACCGGTCAGGTCGGACGAGAGCTTGCCCGGGTTGATTGGCCGGCAAATGCCTCGATCACGCAATTGAGCCGCTCCCAGTGCGATCTGGGCGTGCCAGCGCGCGCTGTCGAATGGGTGCTGAATTCAAAGCCCGACATCGTCGTCAACGCCGCGGCCTACACGGCAGTCGATCGCGCCGAATCGGAGCCTGGGATCGCCGCGTCGATCAATAGCGAAGCGCCGGCGGCTATCGCGCAAGCATGCCGAAAAACCGGAGCCAGGATGATTCATATTTCGACCGACTACGTCTTTGACGGCGCCGGGAGCGCGCCCTACGTCGAGAGCGATCCGGTCGCACCGCTTTCTGTCTATGGGCGCACGAAAGTGAATGGCGAAGCGGCTATCCGGGGTTGTCTGGCGGAACACATAATTCTCAGAACTTCGTGGGTGTTTGCTGCACATGGATCGAACTTCGTCCGCACGATGTTGCGGCTCGGACAGGAGCGCCCGGAACTGTGCATCGTCGCCGACCAACGCGGCGCGCCCACCGCAGCTCGCGACATCGCGCGGGCAATTGCCGAGATTGCGGGCGCCGTTGCGAACGGGCGCGGTATCTGGGGTACTTATCATTTTACCAGCGAAGAACCGACCAGCTGGTTTGGATTCGCCCAAACAATCTTCGGCCCCGGCGGGGCGAGCCCGAGGCTCGTCCCGATCTCAACGAATGATTACCAGACACCGGCTCGCCGCCCGCTGAACTCCGTGCTGGATTGTCGTCGCATTGCGACGGAATACGGAATTGCGCAGCCATCATGGCGCCGGGCATTGGCGGATACGCTTGCCGAAATTCGGTCCGGCAATCAGGGAGGCATCAGTCGCGCAGATGAATCTTCCGCTCATTGAGGCGACGCCTCTTGATGGCGTTCTGCAAATCGTTCCACGGCGGTTTTGCGACGACCGGGGCTATTTCTGCGAAACATACAATCGTCAGGCTTTCGAGCGAATGGGCGTGAGCTGCGAATTCATCCAGGACAACCAGTCCTTGTCGTGCCAAAAAAACACGGTCAGAGGACTGCATTTTCAAATCCCGCCGTTTGCCCAGGCCAAACTCATCAGGGTGGTGAGAGGAGCAATTTTCGATGTGGCGGTCGATATCCGCTACCGGTCGGCCACGTA
>QHOZ01000169.1 GCA_003219495.1 Verrucomicrobiota bacterium
GGTCGACGCATGGTGAGAACAATACCTTTGTCATCGCGGATCGGGAGGAGGCAACGCGGACAGCGCAAGCAAAACGCGAACCGATTCTCGAAGCGATCGTGGAATAATTATCGATCGCGCAAGATCGACATCAGGGTCTGATGTCTGCGCTCGGAGCAGGATGGCTGCGCTGCTCGCTCACCCGCACGAAAACAAAATAACCGCAGACCGCGCAGGCCGCGATCAATAGAAACAGAAAAACGAAACCGGCTGCACGAATCGATTTGGCGCGGTCGCCTGCTTGCTTCCACGTCGCGCGTTTTTGCATGAGCTCCAGTTCGAGCAGTTTTGTGAGCTGGTCGGTATCGTTTTGCTTCGCGGTGGTTTCCGGAGGTTGCGGCATCGGCTTCACAAAACTGCAAATCTCGTGCCGAATCTGCGGTAAAGAGTCTGTTAGTGGCATCATCACTGCTTTCAAAAATGGTGTGCAATCCACATTTTTTCAGAAAGTCCTCATCTGCGCCTTTGCCGGTTTTCTCGCCGCCTCGCTCGTCGAGTGGGCGAAAGTCTTCGTGGAAGGCGCCGATGACGCCTTGAACAAGGGCTACAAGCACCGCTCGGTTCTCGATACTGGTCACTAGCGCAAAAGCCGATTGCTGGCTGCTCGCCCGCGTCTAATTTGCGGGTATGAAAATCGGCTTCGTCCAAATCAACCCGACCGTTGGGGATTTGCGCGGCAATTTCGAAAGAATCTTAAACGCTTACAAGCGCTTGTCCGCCGCCGGCGCCGATCTCGTAATCACCCCGGAGCTGGCGATCACCGGTTACCCGCCGCAGGACCTCGTCTTCAAATCGCGTTTTGTCCCCGAGACTCTTGAAATTGTCGATCAACTTTACAAGCGCGTCGGCAATGCCGCTCTGCTCGTCGGATTTGTCGATCGAAATGAAGGACGTGGCCGGCCATTTCATAACGCGGCGGCGTTTCTCGTGCGCGATCAGCCCATTCGAAAAGCGCATAAATCATTGCTCCCAACTTATGACGTGTTCGACGAGGACCGATACTTTCAACCGGCCGATCGCGTCGAGCCGTTTGAATTCAATGGCACCAAAATCGGCGTCATGATCTGCGAAGATATTTGGACGGAACATTATCTTCCGCGCCCGCTTTACGATTGCGAGCCGACGCGCAGACTGGTTGAGCAAGGCGCCGAGCTCATTCTGAATTTGAGCGCGTCGCCATTCACATTGCGCAAGCCATCGATCCGCCACGAGATGGTCGCAACGCTCGCGCGCACTCATAAGCGCCCGATCTTTTATTGCAACGCCGTCGGCGGAAACGATCAGCTCGTTTTCGATGGCAATTCGATCGCAGTGAATGCGAAAGGACAGTTGATCGCGCAGTTGCCGGCGTTTCGCGAACACGAACAGATTGTCGATTCGAACGCGGCAGAATCGATTGAATTCCACGAACAAGCCGCGCCTGAAGAACTTTTTCATGCGCTCTCGCTCGGCGTGAAGGACTATCTGCGAAAGTGTGGATTCAAATCGGCCGTGCTCGGCTTGAGCGGCGGCATCGATTCGGCTGTGGTCGCGGCGATTGCAGCGGACGCGCTTGGCCCTGAGAACGTGGTCGGCGTTTCAATGCCCAGCCAATATTCGTCGCGCGGAAGCGTCGATGATTCGAAAACTCTCGCGGACAGTCTCGGGATCAAATTGTTGCATCTGCCGATCGCGGAGACGTTCGCGGTTTTCAAAAGCCAGTTTAAGGAAATCTTCGCCGGCCTGCCCGAAAACGAAACCGAGGAAAACATGCAGCCGCGTTTGCGCGCGATGACGCTGATGGCGCTCTCGAACAAATTCGGCCATCTCGTGCTTTCCACCGGGAACAAAAGCGAATTGTCCGTCGGCTACTGCACAATTTACGGCGACATGGCCGGCGGGCTTGCGGTCATTAGCGATGTGCCGAAGACGATGATTTACGAGCTCGCGCGCTGGATGAATCGCGACCGCGAAGTTGTCCCAAGATCGACAATCGAGAAACCGCCGAGCGCGGAGCTAAAGCCGGACCAAAAAGACCAGGACACTTTGCCGCCCTACGACATTTTGGATGAGATCCTGCGACTTTACGTGGAGGAAAATTTGAGCGCGCGCGACATCATCGGCCGCGGGTTCGATGAAAAAACAGTGCGCTGGGTGCAACGCCGGGTCGATCTCAACGAATACAAGCGCGAGCAAGCCGCGCCCGGATTAAAAGTGACCTCGCGCGCTTTCGGCCTCGGCCGCCGTATGCCGATCGCGCAGAAGTACGTCGACTGAAAGAAGACCGGCGCGCATCTTCTAAACGCCCAGCAATTCGCGTTGCCACGGCACTAAGAGCGCGTCCACGCGGGATTGATCGGCAGCGATCGCTTCAAGAGTTGCCCGGGGCGCGAGAAAGGACGCATCAATATGCAATTCTTTCGCGGCGCGGTCGCGATCGTGGCGAAGTTTTTCGGCGCGTTTCACAACTTCATTGCTGGGGCGCACTCCCGATCGTTTCGGCCGAACCGGCCAATCTTTTTCCGGCATTTCCAACGCGCGTTTCGCCGCTTCTCGAAAAGCGCGGCGGCGACGGTCCGAAAAATGTTTGTAATCGGACGTTTCGCCATGCGCGAATTTTTCAGCGGAATGAATCAGCTCGCGGTTTTGCAAAACGTGAAACGGCGGACGATCCGCCGCTTCCGCTTCCTTCTCACGCCAATTCCAGAGCTCACGTAAAACAGCCGAGGCGCGGCCGCGCAATGCGCCGGCTCCCGAAACGCGCCACGCTTCAGACATATCGCGCTCGCGGTCGATCGCGGCGAGTTCGAGCGCGCGTTGGCAGGATTGACGAAACCAATCCAGTCTGTCGCGCGATTCGAGTTCCTTCTCCAAGCGCTCGGATAGCGGCAACAGGTAACGCGTATCGTTTCTCGCGTATTCCTCCATTTTTTTCGAGAGCGGCCGCTGCGCCCAATTCGCTTTCTGCGAGCCTTTCGTAAGATCGATATCGAAGTAGCGTTTCACGAGCGCGGCGTAACTGAACTCACGAATGCCCATCATCCGCGCGGCGATAACGCTGTCGAAAATTATTTTCGGCGCGAAATTCAAATTGCGCCGAAGCAATCGTAAGTCGTAATCCGCGCCGTGAAGCACGATCTCCTTCGCGGCAAGCACATCGCGCAGCGGCGCGAGATCGACATCCGCCAATGGATCGACAATGAAATCGCCGCCCGGAACACTGATCTGGAGAAGACAAAGTTTCTCGCGATAGCAATGCAGACTGTCCGCTTCGGTGTCGATGGCGACCCGGTTGACCGATTGAATTTGAGGAAGCAGCTCGCGCAGCTGCGACGCGGTAGCGATCACTTCAATCCGCTAAGCAGCAGCTCAGCATTCGTTTTCGTTGCGTTCAAGTTATCGATCAACTTCTCCATCGCCTCGATCGGCGGCAGCGCGGCCATCGCTTTGCGCAATTCCTGCACGCGCTCCCATTCGTCGGGATGATAAAGCAGCTCCTCGCGCCGGGTCGCGGAGAGCATGGGATGGATCGCCGGATAAAGCCGTTTCTCCTGCAACGCGCGGTCGAGATGCACCTCCATGTTCCCGGTCCCTTTGAATTCCTCGAAAATCAATTGGTCCATGCGGCTGCCGGTTTCGGTCAATGCTGTCGCGAGAATGGTGAGACTGCCGCCTTCCTCGACGTTGCGCGCGCTGCCGAAAAATTTCTTGGGTTTGGTTAAGGCCTTGGATTCGACGCCGCCAGACATGACGCGCCCTTTGCTCGGCTGCAAATTGTTGTAGCCGCGCGAAAGCCTGGTCAGGCTATCGAGCAGAATCACGACGTCCTTTTTCATCTCGACCAAACGCTTGGCGCGCTCGAGCACCAGTTCCGCAACCTGCACATGCCGCTGCACGGTTTCGTCGAAATTCGAATGATAAACCTGGCAATCGATCTCGCGCGCAAGATCGGTGACTTCTTCAGGCCGTTCGTCGACCAGAAGCATAATCAAAACGATCTCGGGATGATTCACCCGAGTCGCTTTGGCGATCTCCTTCAACAGAATCGTTTTTCCCACCCGCGGCGGGGCAACAATTAAACCGCGCTGACCGTGGCCGAGCGGCGCAAGAAGATCGACACCGCGCGCGCAAATCGAATTCGTCTTCGGATTTTCGAGCATGATTCGGCCTTGCGGAAATTGCGGCGTCAGCTTTTCGAAGTCGGTCGGCTCTTTCCACTGTTCGGCCGGTTGATCTTCGATGGTCACGACATCGTCGAGGACGAGACCCTTTTCGCGATCGCGAGGGAGGCGGAGCTTGCCGGCAAGTTTCTGACCCGACCGCAAACGATAAAGCTCAATCGCCGCGCGCGGGACGTAAACGTCTTCGGGCACGGGCAGGAAATTCAGCTCCGGGTAACGCAACAAAGCGAAGGAATCGCCGGTCTGATCGAGAAAACCCTCGGCCGTGACATTCGCGCCTTGACCGAGGGCGGCGCGCGCGATGTCCAGAATGTGATGATGGCGGGTGCGCGCGGGATGCAGTTGTAAATTAAACTCAGCGGCAATTGGCAAGAGATCGTCGCGTTTCTCGAGCTCGTTGATGCTCAACTTCTTCGGAGGTGCAGCTGACGCCGTCGCGTCAGAAGAGTCCGTTGCATCGCTCGAAAGATCGGAAGCTTCCGCGGCTTTTTCTTTTACTTCGTCCATTTTTCCTGGCGCCAAAGATCCACCAAACTTTTTGCCTGCTCCGCGAGGATCGATTTGTCCGCGTTGTTCCAAACAACGTGATCGGCGCGTTTGATTTTATCTTCGAGAGGCATTTGGGATTTGATCATTGCTTCGGCGGCAGCGCGCTCGATTCCCATCCGGCGCATAAGATTGGCCAGCTGAATGTCAGGCGAACAGGCGACCACGACCACGCGGTCGCACAAAGTTTCCCCACCGGTTTCATAAAGAAGTGGAATGTCTGCGAAGAAAAATTCGGGAGATCTGCGGCGCTTGTCCGCTTCAACACTCCATTGCTGACGAATCCGCGGATGGAGGATTTTTTCGAGCGCGCCTTTCTCGGCCGCGTCGGCGAAGACTATCGCGCGAAGCGCCTCGCGATTCAAGTCGCCACCGTGCGAAAAGATCCCAGGCCCAAACTGTTCGAGGAGTTCCTTCTTAACGCCCTCAAGATCGACAAGTTGCCGGGCGGCGGCGTCGGCATCAAAAAATCCAGCTTCAGGGCGCAATTGGCGAAGACACCCCGTGAAAGTGCTTTTGCCTGTGCTGATTCCCCCGGTGATCCCGATTGCGGGCACTTATTTCTTGTAGGCCGGAATTTCCGGCAACGTCGGCGGCTCGACCATTTCCTCTTCTTCCTCGACTTGATTTACCGGCTGACCCGCCGGATTCACGAGACGCGCGGTTACGAAGATGATGAGGTTACGCTTGATGTGTTGATCGACATTTGTGCGGAACAAACGGCCAACCATCGGGATGTCGCCGAGAAATGGAGTGCGGTCTTCGACTTTTTGCACGTCTTCGCGCATCAATCCGCCGAGGACCACCGTTTGCCCGTCCCACACGCTCACGCTCGTTGTGACTTTGCGCGTGCTGAAGATCGGCTGATTGATGACGTTGTCGGTGAGCGTAATCGATTCATTCGCGGTGCCAAGGATCGTTGTCGGCACGCCAAGAAAACCAAGCAGTGCAGGATTCACAGTTTTGATTGGACTGCCGTAATTGATGAAGCCTTCGAACTCGACCACCTGGGGCACGAGGTTCAAGTCGATTGTGATCCCATCGGGACCGACCACGGGTTCCACTTCCAAAGTGACGCCGGTGTTGCGCGTTTCGAAATTAGAAGGCGTTGATGGTCCGACGACCGGCAACGCGATGGTCGTCGTGGTCGAGCTGCTGGAACCGCGTCCCTGAATGTCCGGAACTTTCGGCTCGGTGAACTGCGTCGGATAACGAAACTCGCGAACGATCTCGATCACGGCGCGCTGTCCGCTCTTAGTCGTAATCTTCGGCGCGGAGAGCAAATCGATCCCCTTCTTCTGGTTCAACGCGCGAATCACAACCTGAAATTGCGGATCAGTAAACACGCCCGACAATCCGAAAATTCCCGGAGCAAGCGCGCTCGCGCCCATCGATGGAAACAGGAGCGCGTCAATCGCATTGGCGCTGATCGCAAAACCGCCGCTGCGATTGCCGGAGGTTACGGGAAATTGTCCGACGGGATTGCTACTCCCCGGCGGCGTGAACGGCCAATCCGCGGGATTCACCGGCGCGCCAGTCCCGGAAGTTCCGCCGCCGCCGAAAACTTTGTGATTGCCGATGTTAAATTGGCCGAGCAACCAATCGAAGCCGAGCTCCTTCAAATTGTTTTGATTGATCTCGACGAATTTCGCTTCGATCTCGACTTGTTTCGGGCCGGAGACGCTCGCTTGTTCAACAATCGCATCGACGAGCTCGAGATTGTCCGCCGTGTTGCGCACGATCAAACGGCTGCTTTGCGGTAGAAAATGCGCGCTCGCGCCCGGCGGAAACGGAACGCCCTGGCTCTCGAGAAAT
>QHOZ01000170.1:0-15023 GCA_003219495.1 Verrucomicrobiota bacterium
CGGAGCGCGGCCAACGACGGCGCCGACGAGATCGACATGGTGATCAATCGCGGAAATTTTCTGGCCGGTGAGTACGGCCGCATCTTCGATGAAATCGCGGCCACCAAAGAAGCGTGCGGCGACGCGCATTTAAAAGTGATTTTGGAAACGGGTGAGCTGCAAACCTACGACAACGTTCGCCTGGCCAGCGAGATCGCGATGCGCGCCGGGGCCGATTTCATCAAAACTTCGACCGGCAAAATTTCGCCGGCGGCAACCATGCCGGTCACACTGGTGATGCTCGAAGCAATCCGCGATTATTTTTACGAAACCGGACTGCGCATCGGTATGAAACCGGCCGGCGGCATTCGCACGGCCAAACAAGCGCTCGCTTACCTTGTCATGTTAAAAGAAACGCTCGGTGACGATTGGCTGACCCCGGACCTTTTCCGATTCGGCGCCAGCACGCTAGTGAACGATGTTTTGATGCAAATTGTGAAAACAACCGATGGCGGTTATCAGGGGCCAGATTATTTTTCGCTGCCATGAAAACGCGCCAGGTAGCAGCGATTGACCCAATCGCCATTCCGCTCTCATGAAAACGCGTGGCGCAAAAAGGAAGGTAGCGACGCGCAAAAAACCGCCGCGCGTTCGCGCCGTGGTCGTGCGCGAGCAGAAATCGATCAACTACCGGGTCGCGCTTCCACCAGGCCAAAGACGATTGAGCTTCGGCGATCGCTGGGCATACGCACCGGCGCCGGAAGCGAGCAACTACATCAAAATCAAACCGCGCTATCAGCTTTTCATCGGCGGCAAGTTCGTCGCGCCGCGGAGTGGAAAATATTTTGGTTCGATCAATCCGGCGACCGAAGAAAAATTGGCCGAGATCGCGGACGCGAACCGGCACGATGTCGATCTTGCGGTCAAGTCCGCACGGCGCGCTTACAACAACGTCTGGAGCAAGATGCCCGGACGCGAGCGCGGGAAATATCTCTACCGGATCGCGCGTTTGATTCAGGAGAAGTGGCGCGAGCTGGCCGTGCTCGAAACAATGGACGGCGGCAAGACGATTAAAGAATCGCGCGACATCGATTTGCCGCTGGTGGCGGCGCACTTTTTTTATCACGCCGGCTGGTGCGACAAACTTCAGTATGCTTTTCCGGGACGTTCGCCGCGTTCGTTAGGCGTGACCGGCCAGATCATTCCCTGGAATTTCCCGTTGCTGATGGCGGCATGGAAACTCGCGCCTGCCCTCGCGTGCGGAAACACCTGCGTCCTCAAACCGGCCGAGACGACGTCGATCACGGCGATGCATCTCGCCGAAATTTTTCAGGAAGCGGAATTGCCCGAGGGCGTGGTCAACATCATTACCGGCGCCGGCGAAACCGGACGCGCGCTGGTTGAGCATCCAAACATCGACAAGATCGCCTTCACCGGTTCGACCGATGTCGGAAAACGAATTTTGCACTCCATCGCCGGAACGAAAAAGAAACTGACGCTCGAGCTCGGCGGCAAAGCGGCCAACATTATTTTCGAAGACGCGCCGCTCGATCAAGCGGTCGAAGGAATCATCTCCGGAATTTATTTCAATCAAGGCCATGTTTGCTGTGCCGGTTCGCGTTTGTTCGTGCAGGAAGGCGTATTCGCTCCGGTGATCCGCAAATTGCGCGATCGCATTCAAACATTGCGCGTCGGCAATCCGCTCGACAAGAACACCGACATTGGCGCGATCAATTCCCGAATGCAGCTCGACAAAATTTGCGAACTCGTCGACAGCGGCGTGCAACAAGGCGCGAAGCTGGTTCAGCCGCGGCTTCGTTTGCCAGCGAAAGGTTACTTTTATCCGCCGAGCTTTTTCACCGGCGTGACGATGTCGCATCGCATCGCGCAGGAAGAAATTTTCGGACCGGTCTTGAGCGTGATGACTTTTCGCACCCCGGAAGAAGCGATCGAACGCGCGAATAACATTCCATACGGACTCAGCGCCGGCGTTTGGACCGACAAAGGCAGCAAGATTTTCAAAATCGTGAACAAACTGCGCGCCGGAGTGGTTTGGGCGAACACTTACAACAAATTCGATCCGACGAGTCCATTCGGCGGCTACAAAGAAAGCGGTTTCGGGCGCGAAGGCGGGGCGCATGGGCTATCCGGCTACCTTTCTTTCAGCTAGGATGCGTTGCTCGGAATAGACCGCCGCAAATTCGCGCTGGATGTCATCGAACGCTTTTCTGTCGCGCGCATTGGGCAAAACGATTTGCCCGCTTTTGCCGCGTCGCTGGCGTTTAGGATTTCGTTATCGCCTCGCCGCGGCGGATGGATTGCTGGAACCGGAACTGCGGCTGCTGCCGCGATTGGTTTCAAAAACGGACGCGGCGTTAGATATCGGCGCGAACATCGGCTTTTACGCCTACCGAATGTCGCAGATTTTTTCCAAAGTTTACGCGTTCGAGATCAACGACGAAGTAACGGGCGAATTGCAGAGTTACAACCCTGGCAATATCACGATCATGCCGGTCGGTCTTTCATCGCAAGCAGGCGAATCCACACTTCACATACCGGTGCTTAACGATTTGCCGCTGATCGGCTGGGCAAGTTTAGCGCCGGGAAATTATCCGGAAGCAACGGGCGAGCTTACGAAGAAAGTGAAGATCGCAACGCTCGACAGCTTTCAGCTGAACAATGTTTCATTCATGAAGATCGACGTCGAAGGGCATGAACTTCATGTCCTGGAAGGCGCGCGGGAGACGCTCGCGAAAAATCGCCCGCTGGTTCTGATCGAAATCAAAGAGAACAATCGCGCCGCGGTCATTCAATTATTTTCCGAATTAAACTACGTCCCGCGAAAGTTGAGCGATCTCCTCGGCGTTGAAGGCTCGCCCGACAATTCCTTTTTCGTGCCCGCGTGAGCGGCCCTTACTCGCCGTCGCATTTCGAATCGAGGTAGAGAACGACAAAGGCGATCCCGAGCAACGGGTAAAGCATTCGCTCGCCGATGTTCAAAAGCAGCGCGCGCAAATCGAAGCCGCCGTGCGAGGTCTGCAGACCCGCGTTGATTTTTTGAAGAACCGCCTGCGGATCCTGCGATTGAAGCAGCTCATTCCAATAGCCTTGAACGACCGGCCATTCCGCAACCACCCGAGCCCAAACCGCGATCAGTCCAACGACGATGAGAAACGCTGTCCAGACGGAAACAATTGTGGCCGCGCGCCAGAGCGGACGTTGATACCAGGGAAGATCGCTTCCACTGTGCGCGAGATTGCTGCTCGTCTGCAGCGCTTCGAACGCGGGTAGATTTTCGAGCACCGCAAATTGCTGCCAGAAGAGAGTGAAAACGAAAAAGCGACAAAAACACCAAAGCTGCAACCCCGACAGGCCGAGCGCGACAATGATCCACAAAATCGAACCGGAAACCGACGCCGCTAGCGTCATCGACAAAACGACAATTCCGAAAGCGATAATCAGAACGAAAACGACGTAAACGAAGACGCAAATGCCGGCGACACGCGCCCAAAACTTTACCGCGCCATTTAGCACACTGAAAAATCCGGCGCGACTGCCGGTCGCGAGCTCGGCGGTGAGGATTTGAATACCGGCGATGTAAACCGGAATCAACGCGAGCCGCAGTCCGAACATCGTCATCGTAAACAATCCGGCGACGAGCGTGCGAAGATCGACATTCACACCCGGCGCGGTGTCGATGAAGCGGCTGGTGAACTCCGCGCAGACAATCGGAACAATTCCGAGCAACGCGAGACCGAGGAATTGAAAAAATCCGCGGAAATAAATTCGGAACGTTTCGATCAGAACATTTCGGCTCGGTAATCTGGTCGGTTTCTGGTCAGGGATCTCCGCCTCCTGATCTCCAAGCTCCGACTGAACCGGAGGCTGCTCGCGATGAAACAAACCGGGAATCTCAGCCGCGGTGTGCCAAAGATCGACATCGGAACGGCGCGCGGGGTTTGTTGGAATAACGCGCCCATCGACTTTCCACTCTTCGAGCGTCTCGAGATCGGCCGGGCCGTAATCTTTTCCCTGAACACGAATAATCCATTGCTCGGCCATGTGCTTGATCATGGAACAAGCTGCATTGAGAATCCAGACCAGGGATGAAGCTGTTACTGATCGATGGCCATTACTACGTTTACCGGACGTTCTTCGCGATTCCGAACTTGTCGAATTCCAAAGGCGAACCGACGAACGCGATTTTCGGGTTCACGAAAACGCTGCGGTTGATGATCAAACATCTCCAGCCGGAGCTCGGCGCAGTTTTCTGGGATGAAGGCATGCCGGAGAAACGGGTGAAATTACAACCGGCCTACAAGGAAACGCGCAAGGAGATGCCGCTGCCGATGGTGCCGCAGCTCGATTTCATTCAAAAACTGACGCCGCTCCTGGGTTTCAAAAATATTTCGATTCCCAACACCGAGGCCGATGACTTGATGGGTTGCTACGCGATGGGCGCCTGCAAACGCAAAGGCATGGAAGTGATCCTCGCCACGAACGACAAGGATTTATATCAACTGATCGGCCCGTGCGTGAGAGTTTACACGACGGCAAAGGCCGATCTCGCTTCGCCCAAGGACGCGTTCGCACTGCTCGGCGAGGCGGAAGCGACGGCGAAATGGGGCGTTCCTCCAAAAATGATCGGCGATGTGCTCGCATTGAGTGGCGACTCGGTCGACAACATTCCAGGTGTTGCGGGTCTGGGGCGCAAGACAGCGTCGGCCCTGATCAAAGAATTCGGCGGACTCGATTCACTCCTGGCGAAGCTCGACAAGGTGAAGAGCGATAAAATGCGGATCAAATTGATCGCGGCCCGCGAGCAGATCGAACAAAACCGGCAAAGCATGGAATTGCCGGTGCCGATCGACGAATTGCAGATCAAGCCGGATTATCCGCGATTGATCGAGCAGCTGGAGAAATGCGAGTTCAAGTCCCTGCTTCAGGAGGTTAAAGACGAAGCGGCAAAGGCCGGGGTAATGGCGCAACAGGAGATGCAGTTGTAAGTGCCTTTCCCGCTGGGCACTCGGAGACCCGAAAAATTCGTAATAAATTCGAACGTCAGGCGGCGACTGCGGTCTAAATAGACAGGTTAAGGCGATTCGGGCGGTTGCACGTTTCTTGTATTTGCTGTTTCTCCTTGGCGTGCGCTGCCCGAATCTTTTTTTGTACGTCGATCGGCATCGAGCGCCGGCCTCCCCGCAAATGGCTTGTGAATAACTTATTGCGGCGGACCTGTTGAAAGTGATTTGATAGCGCCCGCGGTCTATGCAGAGCGACATGTTCGGCCTCCGCGGCTACCTGATCGACGCGCCAGAGTTTGGCGCGTTGCGCGGCCGGGCCAATGGCGCCGTCTTAATCGAGAAGGGCCGGATCGGCCAAGTGGGCGATTACGATGATCTCCGCCGGCTGCGTCCTGATGTTCACTGGATCGATCGGCGCCCGGCCGCACTTTTTCCGGGCCTGATCGATTGCCACACGCATCTCCCCCAGTACGGCGCGGTTGCTCGCGGTGAAAGCGAATTGCTTCCTTGGTTGCGCCAGCACATTTTTCCAGTCGAGCGCGATTTCACCGGACCGAAAGCGCGCACCGAAGCTCCGCAATTTTTCCGCGAGCTGGTCCGCAACGGAACCACCACCGTGATGGTTTACGCTGCGATTTACGAGGATAGTTGCGACGTAGGATTTGAAGCCGCTCAGGCTTGCGGCATTCGCGCGATCATCGGCAAGATGATGATGGACATTGGTTCCTACGGCCAACTTCAACCGAAAAAAATCTTGTCGATCTCGTTGTTGGAAAGCGAACGCCTTTGTCGCAAATGGCATCGCGCCGACGATGGACGCCTCGAGTACGCATTTAGTCCGCGGTTTGCGGTCGCTTGCTCGGAAAAGTTAATGCGCGGCGCGGCCGAACTCGCGGCGAGACTCGGCGCATATCTGCAGACCCATTTGGCCGAGAACCGCGAAGAACTCGAAAAGGTGCATCATCTTTATATGGGCGCGCGTGATTACACCCACGTTTATGAGAAATGCGGATTGCTCACGCCGCACACCGTGCTCGGCCATTGTATTCATCTCAATCCGCGCGAGATCGCAGCCATCGCCGCCGCGCAATCGAGCGTCGCTCATTGTCCGAGCTCAAATCTTTTTCTCGGCAGCGGTTTAATGAAGCTCGACCAACTTTTGAAAGCGGGAATCAACATCGGGCTTGGTTCGGATGTGGCCGGCGGACCGGAGCTCAACATGTGGCAAGTCATGCGCGCCGCGATCGAAGTTCAAAAGGCGCGCTCTGCTTACGAGCCGAACCTTCGCCCTCTGCGTCCGAGCGAAGCATTTTATCTCGCCACTCACGGCGGCGCACGGACGCTCGGCAAATCGAGAGTCATCGGAACACTCGATGTCGGCAAAGAGGCGGACCTGATCCTTGTCGATCTTCCCGCATTGCTCCCCTACCAAAATAGCAATGGCCTGAGTAAACTCGGACCGGAGGACATCGTGGCGCTTTGCATTTACCGCGGCGGACCACAGGCCACCCTCGAAACGTACGTGCGCGGCCGATGCATTTATCGCGCGGGACGTGTTGCCGCTGCGCAATGAAAACGCCCGTCGTTGATCCAATCGAGCTCGCGCTGCGCGAAGACATCGGCGAACGCGATCTGACATCCGAGTTTTTTGTCGATGCGAAACAATTTGCGACGGCAGCAATTGTTGCCCGCGAACGCGCGGTCCTCGCGGGAGTCGAAACTGCGGCCGAAGTTTTTCGCCGCATCGACCCAAAAGTTCAAATCGCGGCGAGTCGAAAAGACGGCGATGAGCTCGGCGTTGACGAATATGCGCTCGAGATCCGGGGCCTCGCCCGTTCCATTCTCAAAGCGGAGCGTGTCGCTTTAAATTTTTTGCAGCGGCTTTCGGGAATCGCAACAATGACGCGCAAGTACGTCGAAGCCGCGGCCAACGAGAAGGTGAAGATCCTTGATACGCGCAAAACAACGCCCGGTTTGCGCGCGCTTGAAAAAAAGGCGGTCGTCGCCGGCGGCGGCGCGAACCACCGTTTCGGCTTGTTCGACATGGTGATGGTAAAAGACAACCATCTCGCCACCAACGCGGGATTCGATTCGCTCGATCGATCGGTGCGCAAATTCCGCGAGGCGCATCCAAATATTCAGATCGAAGTGGAAGCAGACAATCTCAAGCAGGTAAAAGCGTTGCTGGAGGTCGCCGGCATTGACGTGATCCTGCTCGACAACATGAAGCCGGCGCAAATCCGCGAAGCCCTCGCGCTCGGCAAAGGAAAAGTGAAATTCGAAGCGAGCGGCGGCGTGACGTTGAAGAACATTCGGCAAATCGCCGCCACTGGAGTCGATTATATTTCCATCGGAGCGCTTACCCACTCCGCCCGAGCGATCGATTTCTCCCTCGAGCTCACGCCGATTCAATCATGAGCGCACGCGGCGCGCTCGACGCTCAGAAGCTCCGAGCCGATGTCGATCCCGCGATTATCGGACGCGAAATTTTTGTTCTCGATGAAACCACTTCGACCAACGATTCTGTTTTCGAACGCATCTCGCCGACAACGCCGGAAGGCTTGCTCGTGTTCGCGGAGAGCCAAACCGCGGGCCGCGGACAGCGAAGCAACTCTTGGGAGTCCGCCGCCGGCAAAGGTCTTTGGTTTTCATTCTTCCTCCGGCCCGAGCTCGACATCGGCGATTCGCCGCGATTGGCGGAATGGGCCGCGCGAACCGTCGCGGACACAGTTTCCAAAGAATTTGCGCTGGATGCGACCGTGAAGTTGCCGAACGACGTGATGATCGCCGACCGGAAAGTCGCCGGCGTTCTTGTCGAAATGCGCGCACAGAAAAACGCGCCGCACATCGCGATTGTTGGCGCTGGCGTTAACGTCAACCATCAACTCGAGGATTTTTCCGGGGAACTTCGCGAGCGCGCAATTTCGTTGGCGATCGCCTTGGATCGACAAATCGATCGTCAGCAATTCGCAGTCGCGCTTCTGAAAAATCTCGACCGGACTTACGCCGACGTTTTCGCGCCAAAGTCCTGAAGCGCGCGCAGCTTTTCAAGGGCGCGCCCACTGTCGAGCTCTTCGCGGGCGAGATCGATTCCTTCTTTCAAATCTTTCGCCAGTCCCGCCACCACAAATCCGCCGGCCGCATTCACAATCGTCATGTCGCGCTTGGCTCCGGAAATTTTCGCGGACAGAATTCCTTCGATCGTCTCCCCGTTTTGTTTTGCGTTGCCGCCTTGCAAATCGGCCACCGCCGCGCGCGGAATCCCGAGCCAGCTCACATCGAGAATCGCCGAGCTGACTTTGCCGTCATCCAATTCCGCAACCGTTGTCGCGCCGCAAATCGAAATGTCATCCATGCCGGCCCCGTTATCGCCGAGGCCGTGAACAACCCAGGCGCGCTCGCGCTCGAGCTGACGCAACGCTTCCGCAAACAATCCGGTCAGACGCGGCTCGAAAACGCCAATCAATTGCCGCGCAGGTCGCGCTGGATTGAGAAGCGGGCCGAGAATGTTAAATACCGTGCGCTGGTTCTTTCGCGCGAGACGCTCTCGCATTTCGGCGAGCGCGCGAAACGCCGGATGATATTTTCTCGCGAAAGCGAAACCGAGCCCGTTGCGTTTCAGGGTTTCGTTCAACTGCGCCGGCGTGAGATCGATCTCAACTCCGAGTTCCTCTAGCACGTCCGCGCTGCCACAACTCGAAGTCACGCGTCGATTTCCATGTTTCACCACAACCGCTCCGCCGGCTGCCACGATGAACATCGCCGTGGTCGACACATTGAAAAAATCGAAGCCGTCGCCGCCCGTGCCGCAAATGTCGATCATCGGCCCGGTCATCTCCGCCGGATCGATCATTGGATCGATCGTGCGCTTCATCAATTGCTTCACGAACGCGACAATTTCTTCGGCGCTCTCACCTTTCTGGTGCAACACCGTGAGAAATTCCGCCTTCAATTCGTCGTCGACCTGGTCGGAAAGCAATTGCGCGAGCCCCAAAGCAACGTCGTCGCTGCTTAGATCGCTGCCGTTGCGCAATTTTTCGATGAGCGATTTCAAGTCGGTGCGATCAACGAGCGATCACGCTGCCTGCGCGAGCCACTCACGGTAGATTTTTGGAGAAATCTCCGATGGTTTGATTTCGCTCCGTCCGCCCCAGAAAACGTTGGTGTATGAAACCGGAATGCCGCACGTCTCAAGATGCCGATCTATCGCGGCCTTGTGCTCGAGCAACCGCGGTTTGTCCGTGCCGTGCGCGACCGCCATGCTTCGCGCCAATAGCAATGGGTCAGAATGTGATGACGCCCGACTTCGCCGCCAGTTTCGATTTCGCGCCCGGTCGGGATCGCCCAATGAAACAGCGCGTTGAATCGCGTGACGCGCACGCCGGTTTGCGAAGGTTTCACGTGCTCGAGAAACGTGGAGAAGCGCCCAATGATCTTGCGCGCGCTCAAAGCTTCCGCCACGCCGTAAAATTCATCCAGACTGACTCCCGCTTCTTTCGCGCGTGACGCCCACGGCGCCGGCTGGATCTCTTCCGGCACGAATTCGCGTTTCAATGCGAGCAAAACGTTCCATTTCCGCTCGCTAAGATCGACAACTTCCACGCGAATCATTTTCGCCGGCACATCAGATTTTTCGCCCGGCTCAATCGTTTTTCGGCGAACGTGTCCGACGCCGAGCGTGAAAATTCCTTTCGCCGGCATGATCCTAAATTTTTCCGCGCTCACTTTATTTGCGAGCAACTTGCAATGCTCCTCCAACGAAAATCCGCGCGGCACTTTCACTGTCGTCCAAAGTTTGTATTCCGAACCGGCCGTGACGGTGTCGGTCGAACGAACGACGACGTGGCCGGAAAACGGATCGCGCTGAAACATCCAATCAAACGCGCTGTCGATCTTCTCTTCCGGAACTTTCCAGGCAACGAGCGCGCCGTCAGCAAGATTGGTAGCCAGCAGCGTTTGCCGGACGCGGCGAATTGTTCCGGCACGGAGCATCGCGGCGATTCTCACCATCACAACATCGACATCGACGCCCGAGCGGCGGGCGATTTCCTGGAACGGCTCGCGCACGAAGCCTTGAATCTGATCCTCCGAAATCGCGAGGATCTTCGCGTTCATTTCATCGTTATGCTCAACCGGCAGCATTCAAATTAATCGATGTTCGTGCGGAATTGTCCAACGCGCGGCAATAATCAGTCGCTTTTCGCCGGCTCGTCGTTCACGCAGAGCCAATCCCGCACTCGCTGGCGTCGGAGCTCAAACGTTTGACGCAATTTTTCCTGCTGGTCCGGTTTCAGAATTCCTTTAATCCGATCTTCTCCGCGCGAAAGAATTCCTTCTGTCTCGCGCAGATCGGTCGCGCGCAGATTAGTGAGCTCATCATCGATCTGGCGCAGCATCGGCCGGATTTTCTGCTCCTGGTCGGGCGTCAGTTTCATTTCGGTCACCCAACGATCCGGCGTGTTCGAGAAAAATCGCCGTGGGTCGCGATTGCGCCGCATCTCATCCTTCGCCGAACCCATCACGAAAAACGCGCCCACCACGGCGCCGACAACAAAAGTTGCAACGACCAGCAAAACGACTTTCCATCGATTGAGCCCGTTCATCGTGACCACAAACAAAATCGAGCCGCCGCCAAAAGCGATCTTTTTCGACGCTGCCGGAACGCTTTTCTATTTGCCGCGCGGCGTCGGTTATCATTATGCGCTGGTCGCGAACGAGCTCGGATTGAAGTGGGACAGCGCGAAGCTCGATCGCGCATTTCAAAATGCCTGGAGCGCAATGCCGCGCCGCGAAGCAATCGACGGCCCGCGGGAGAACGATGATAAAGATTGGTGGCGCCAACTTGTCGATCTTGTGATCGACGAAGTCGCGCCGTCGCTGAACGAGCTCGATCGCGATAACTTTTTCGAGATCGCCTACGAACATTTCGCCGAAGCGGGCGTTTGGGAACTTTATCCCGAAGTGTTCGAAGTCCTGGAGAATCTCGCGCCGCGATTCCAACTCGCGGTGGTTTCGAATTTCGACGGCAGATTGAGAATGATTCTCGAGCAACTCGGCATTTCGAGATTCTTCGCACTCGTTTTTCTTTCGAGCGAGCTCGGCGCGGACAAACCCGATCCTGAAATTTTCCGCCGCGCGCTGGGCGTGATTCAACTTTCACCAAACGAAGTGCTTCACGCCGGCGACGATCCCGAGCGCGATTGGAAAGCGGCGCGCGAAGCTGGATTGTCGAGCTTCCAATTGGACCGAAAGAAAAATTCGCTCCGCGATTTGTTGTCGATCTTGTGACAAGAAGATGGGCCGGCCGGGACTCGAACCCGGAACCAACGCCTTAAAAGGGCGCTGCTCTACCGATTGAGCTACCGACCCCAGCGAACAAGTTGTCTAATCTACTTTAAATAGCCTCGCAAGGTCGTGATAATTGGTTCCACAAGATGAAGCTCTCTTGCGCCCTACTCTTTGCGCTCGCCTTGTCGCTGCATGCCGCTGATTTCGATCTCGCGGCGAACGCAACGAATCAACTCGGTGTCGATCTTCATCGTCAGCTTGCTCGTGGTGACGACAACCTTTGTTTGTCGCCGTACTCAATTGAAAGCGCGCTCGCGATGACGTTTGCCGGTGCGGACGGCGAAACGAAGACGGAAATGGCGCGCGTTCTCCATTTCCCGGGCGATGGCGATGCGATCCACGCATCGTTCACCGCGCTTCAAGACTCTCTTGCCGAAATGGCGAAGAAGACGACGAAAATCGCGGAGCAATCGAAGAAGAAAAGCGGTCCGAGCGAACCGATTACGCTTTCGATCGCCAACCATTTGTTCGCGCAAAGTGGCTATGAGTTCCGGGATTCATTTCAGGCGTTGGTGAAAAAATTCTACGGCGCACCGTTTGAAACGCTCGATTTCAAAGCGAATCCCGAGGCCGCACGCGCTTACATTAATAAATGGGTCGCGGACCAAACGCGCGAGAAAATCCGCGATTTGATTCCGCAAGGCGGAATTAAAGAGTTAACGCGTCTCGTGTTGGCGAACGCGATTTATCTCAAAGCGCCGTGGGGTTCCGAGTTCAACGAGGCGATGACAAAGCCGAAGCCGTTTCACGTTCACGGCGGCGCGGCGGTCGATGTTCCAATGATGGAGCAACAAAAGCCGTTTCGTTACGCGAAACGCGATGGCTTCGCCACGGTCGCGATCCCCTATTCCGGCAGCGAATTGCAATTCGTGATCTTGCTACCCGACGAAGTGAATGGTCTCGCGAAACTCGAATCCAAACTCAGTGCCGAAATATTAAAACAATGCGCGACGCTTGAAACGCAGGTCGTCGATCTTGAGTTACCGAAATTTAAATTCGCGCCGCCGACAATTCCGCTGAAGGAAAATCTCGAGGCGCTCGGAATGAAAACGGCGTTCGATGATCCGCAAGGGAGCGCGAACTTCGATCGCATGTCGCCGAGACGGCCGGACAAATATCTCGCGATCTCGAACGTGTTTCACAAAACGTTCATCACGGTGGACGAAAAAGGGACGGAAGCGGCCGCGGCGACCGCGGTGGTGATGATGGAACTCACTGCGCGTTTCGAAAAACCGAAGGAACCAATTCACGTGAAGGTCGACCGGCCATTTGTCTACGCGATCCAGCATGTGCCGAGCGGCGCCTGCTTGTTCATCGGACGCGTGACCGATCCGCGCTGATAATCACAACAACGTTTCTTCGCGATAGCTCAATTCGCCGTTCACAATTCGCGCGGCCGAGGTGAACGGATGCGGCTCGACTTTGTTGTGATCGAGAATGTGCAGAACTTCAACGCCGCGCGCTTTCAAATAATCGGAAACGAGCGAGCGATGACAACGCCACCAGACCGCTTCCGCGCACATGATCGCCACGCCCGCAACGCTTCGCCTGCCCGCAGTTGCTACAGCGTTGCAGGCGGGCGTAGACGACGCGGGCAGGGCGGCCGACCCGGTTTTCCCGGCGAGATCGACAAGCCGCGCGATTCCTTTCTGAAAATCTTCCGTCTCCATGTAATCGGCGTAACCGCGGAACATCTCGTTTCGCCACGCAGTGTTTTTTGAGTCGGGGTTCGCTTTTCGGCGGCCGCCCAGCTCGGGAAAATGTTCGTAGCGAATTCCAACATCGCTTAACGACTTCGCCAATGCTTCGCGCCCGAAATGCGGATAACGCTTCGAGCCGGGATACATCCGCACATCCGCAATGAGCTTGATGCCATTCTCGTTCAACAGCGAAAGGAAGACGTCTATCTCGCGCGTCGAATGCCCAATCGTCCAAATGCGCCGGATCATTTTGGTTCTTTTGCTTTCAAGTGCTTCTGCGTAAGTTTCACTCCCACTTCATTATCACCATGAAAAAATCACTGCTGTTAGCAATTGTCAGCTTGGCTAGTATTTCCCTCATGAAAGGCGCGGACACGCAGACGCAATCGACCCAAACGCAACCGGCCGCCGGCACAGAGGCTCCGGATTTTAGCTTGCCCCATGACGAGCGGCTGCACCTTAGAGGCGCACAATTTCCAGCGCGACCTCGCGTAGTACGACAAGACCGGCGCGGTGATTCTCGGCGTGAGCGTGGACAGCGCCGATTCGCATAAAGAATTTTGCACCAAAGAAGGACTCACCTTCAAGCTGCTGGCCGATCCGGGCGGAAAGGTTTCGGCGCAGTACGGATCAACAATGGATTACAAGGGAACCACGATGGCGGCGCGTAATACGTTCCTGATTAATCCCGAAGGAAAGATCGCGAAAGTCTACACCGGCGTGAAACCGGCGGAGCACAGCGAACAGATTCTCAAAGATTTGGCAGAACTGAAAAAGAGTTAACCGATATGGCACAACGCAAAGCAATCGATTGCCGTGATTATCCGAGCGACAAAGGCTGCACGCTGAGGATCTCGGGAACGGAAGAGGAAGTGCTCCAGGCCGCAGTGCAACACGCGACGTCGGCGCACGGCCACAGCGACCCGAAAGAAGTGCGCGAGCAGTTGAAGTCGATGCTGAAAGATTCGAACGACTAGCCACTGAAGGTTTTTCCCCCACCCCGACGGCTTCTAGTGATCGGCATTGTATACTTTGCCGTAATTATTTTCGGCGCCTTGCCTGATCACTTCATTCTTTTTCCAAGCTCAAACCGGATCGATCCGCATGGTGCGACCCGTAAAACCATTCCCTTCGAAAATGGTGAACTGGAATTATGGACGGCAAAATCCAAACTCGTTCAGCCCAACGGCTACCCCGACACCTACGTTCTGCGCTTTTACGGAAATGCGGATCGAGCTGAACGATGGGTTGCAGCAGAAGCAGACGCCTGGAACAAACGCACGATCGAAATTTGGGGAATGAATTATCCCGGATTCGGTGGCAGCACCGGCCCCGCCAAACTTAGACGTATCGGTCCAGCTGCGGTTACCGCATTTGATGCGCTCCAACGTGAAGCGAAGGATAACCGATCGTCATTTTTGCTGCGAGCCTCGGCACCACTGCGGCTTTGCACATCGCAGCAAACAGAAAAATTGCGGGTCTCGTCTTACATAATCCACCGGCAATCCGGCAGATGGTCCTGCAGCGTTTCGGTTGGTGGAACCTCTGGCTGTTGGCTGGTCCAGTTGCGGCGCAGATTCCGCGAGATCTTGACAGCGTGACCAATGCGAAGACCATCCACAAACCCGCCATCTTTCTCCTCGCGGAAAATGATGAGGTCGTTCCGCCGCGCTACCAGCGCATGGTTGTTGACGCCTATGCCGGTGAAAAGCGCATCATCAGTTTGCGCGGGGCAAACCACAATAGCCCAATCGAGGGTGATGGATTGCTGGAGTTACATCAGGCGCTTGATTGGTTACTGCCGCGGCACGGCAATCAATAAAGAATTCGGCTTCATGCAGAACCAGAGCTGGCTCAACTCGCTCAGCAGCTTTGAGTTGATCTGTCCGGCGCCACTTGGTCGATGATTCAATCACGCCTTAGTCCTGCGCAAGATCGGCAATCACTTTCTCCATCGCGTTGACGACAACCA
>QHOZ01000170.1:15128-16194 GCA_003219495.1 Verrucomicrobiota bacterium
TGCCCCTTCGCTTGGAATTTTTTCCTGCGCCCGAAAAGTCGACAGCGCGCGCCGAAGCAACGAGCGCGAGCGGAGATTCCCGACGAATCCGATAAAGTTCCCAGCCGTTGGATAAAAAATCCCGAGGCCCGGCGCCGGATATTTTTGCGAATGCGGCGCGTCAGAAAAATAGCCGATCGTTTCCAAACTAATCATCGCAGCGATCTGATCATTGCGCGCCTTGCAGCGACTAGCGTAAACGAAGCTGCCCATGCGCGAAGTTTGGAAAAATGGCGGCTCCTCGTTAACGAACGCGACGAAACGCAGAGTCTTCGATGTAGGTCTTCCGGCAAAGCGGCGAGCGAGCGCTAGGGTCGCAGCGACGCCGCTGCCGTTGTCATTCGCACCCGGTGCGCCGACAACTGAATCGTAATGCGCGCCGATGAGAACTATTTCCGGGCGCACTCCGCGAATTTCGACTTCGAGATTATGGCAGGCGTGGCCATTTACCTCGTAAGTGTCTCGCCGCAGCTGGAAGCCAGCTCGCGAAAAGGAATTCTCAATGAACTCAATTGCGCCGTTGAGTTGCGAGTAACGGATCAGGTTACGTTCGCCGATTTGTCCGCCGAGCATTTCAACGTCAGCTCGCAATTCCTCGCGCAGCTTGATTTCGTCAGCGGACAACGGCGCCGTGCTCCGAACATTTTTGCCAGGCATCCTCACTCCGAACCACCAAAGCAACCCGAACACAACAACGATCGCGCCGACGATCCGAACAATGCTGAATAAAACGAGTCGCAACATTTCATCCGATCTTTTTGCGGAAGAGCAGCGCGCAAAAGGCGACGACGCGATGCGATGACCCGATCAATTTCACTTCGAGGAGGCTCCATGTTTTATTCGGCGCCTTTGCATTTGCGCCTCGGTCTCCAATTCCGCGAGCAGTTGCTGCGCAATCTTGGAAAGTTTTCCGGACCAGGCAACGGCGACGACAACCGGTGGAAATTTTGGCAACCGAATCCGATGCACCGTCGCGCCCGCGGAATTAACCTCGATTCCGCAGAACCATTCGACGCCGTGGCCGTCG
>QHOZ01000171.1 GCA_003219495.1 Verrucomicrobiota bacterium
GGCGGTGTTGTAAGGATCGATCGCGAGAACCTGCTCGTATTTCTTGAAGGCGAGATCGTAGCGGCCGGAATCGTAATAACCCTGCGCGTCGGCGAGCAATTGTTTCACTTCCTCGACCTTCTCGACGAACTTCGAACCCATCGTTTTGTTGTAGTAACCGGGCTGCTGCAAATGCGCGAGCAACTCGAGCGCCGGCCGGCAATTAGGATCGTAACGGTCCTGCAAAGTTTCGCGCAGCACCGATTCCGCTTCCGCGAAATTTCCCTCCGCGATGTCTTGCTCGGCAACTTTGACGCCGCTCTCGCAGAAACCGGTGAGCGCATCGTCGTGCGCTTTTGCGGACGTGACCGCGTCCGGCAAATTATTCAGCGCGTTGCGGAATTCCTCGTGCGCCAGTCGATAATTTCGGGTCTGCATTGCGGCCTGGCCGCGCGCGACCGCCAATCCGATCCACGTTTTGCGCGAATGCCGACGCGCCGAAGAAAAGCAGGAGAGTGAAGTTGAGCGTTACAAGATCGACAATCGCGCGGCTCAGTGCGCGATTTGAGTTCAACAATTTCATTGGAGCCAGATCACTGAGTGAACAGGCCAATTTCGATTCGTTCGTCCGCCTTCTGCGAATTCACGATCACCGCCTTGGCCGGTTCGACTTCAATCAGTTTATATTTGATCTGCTCGTTCGGTTTCAATGAAAATTCCTGATCTTTTCGGACCTGGAATTCCTGCCGCCCACCCCAGGTGTAAACGAAGGTGGCGACCGATCCCGGAGACATTGCGACTTTCTCCTTCACGAGCACGAGCTGCTGTTTTGTTTCCTCGTTCTCGACCGTGAGTTCGGAAACATCGAGATTCGTGCCGTACTGATTTTTTTGATATTTCTCCTGGAACTTGGCGATCTTAAAACGAGTCCCTTTGATCGTGTCGCCGATTTTCACAAATTGTGTCGGCTGTTTTAAATCGATCGTGTTGACCGCGAATGTGTCACCGACCCAGGACGAAAATACTACCCGGAATGGCTCCTCGGTCGCGGATTTGAGCTTGAGCTTGGTATAATATTCCGGATTGTTGAATCCATCGTTGTCCGGATCCTGGTCGAGGACGTCGGCGTCGGCGATCGGCAAACCGAATTGTTCCAGCCATTCGTTTGGCACCGGCGGATGCACTTCACTGGTCGCGAGAGTTCCGAGTTCGTCCTTCGACTTAACGAAATGTTTCTCCGGAACAAAAAGCCCGGAACGTCCACCGAAGGCCCATGCAGGCGGTTGATGCAATTTCTCGCCCGCCGCCGCCAGCTCCTGCGCTTTTGCTAAAGGTGACACGCTTTTCGATGCTGGCGCCGGCGGCATGATCGCGAGCTGGGAAGAAAAGGAGAAAGCGTTTCGGAAAATTAAAATCGAGCAGACGAAAAGCACCGCGGCCGCTGCGATCAGCAGCACTCGCTCATAATGTTGGCGCACCCATTCCATAATTTAGAACGCGAACCGCACCAGCTCGATTCGCGCGGTTGCCTCCACGTGCTCATTGCCAACGATAAATTTCAGCGTGTTCGGTGAAGTCGCGGCCGCAGTCGCGCTGGCTGGAGCGGTCTGCTCCCGCGACGGACCTTTTAGTTGATCGTTGCGGACGTAAAGCGTGCGCACGATGAAGAACTGTTTATCGGAACTGGCGATCTGATTCAGCACCTTGCGCATCGCCGATGGCGAAGCGGCGAAGGTAAGATCGACAGTCGACCGTTCGACCGGCGATTTCGCGGCATTTGCCGGAGCCTTGGGCGCGGGCGTTGGAGCTTTCGCCGTCGCGGGTGGCGCAGTGACTCGTTTTAAAGTCGCAACGCCGTCCACTTTCGCGTCGACCAAGATGCCGATTAGCAGCTCGACCTGTTGAAGCTCCTGGCCGAGCGCCGGCGCGTCCGCCGTTGCCGGCAGCGCCGCCACGAATTCATCGAAGCCGAGATAGAAATTCTCCGGCAACTTCACGCGATTAGCGCGCGCCCTTTCGGTGACATTCGCGAGAGCCTGACGCAGGTGTGTTTGAAATTCATTGGGCGCGAGCGGCGCGGCCGGTAGAACTTCGGCGTTGAGCTCGCCTTTGAGCGCATTTAATCGAACGCCGTAATTTTCGAGCTCCAGCTCGGTCTTCTTCACGTTCTGCTCGTTCGGAAACGGCGTGAGATGCTCAAGACGGCTGCGTTCGGTCGCGGCGGCGTTATATTCTGTCATTGCGTCGGCAAACGTCCCTTTGGCGTAAAATAAAAACCAGAGCCCGATGAGCAGGCCAGCCGAGAACGCGATCAGAAAATTTCCGAGCCAGCGATTTTCCTGATACCAATTCATGGCAATTTCACCGGCTTTTTGAGATCGAGGCGCAGCTCGTACGGAAACGCCCACTCGGTGTTGTTGGGAATCGTCGATTTAATTACGCGTGCCTGATTGTTTGGATCGACATTGAAGAACGGTGAGCCGACGAGACTCTTGAAATAATCGACGACCACTTCCTGCTGTTTCGGATTCGACAAATAAAGTCCGCGCAACAGCACACCGTCGATCGCCGGGACTTGCAGTTTGGCTGGCGGTTTTGGCGCAGCCGGCGTTGCGGCGACGGCGGTTTGTCCGACCTCGCCGGCGCGCTTATCCTCCACACCGATCGCTTTGCCGCCGGAAAGTGGAATCAACTCCGTGACCCAAACGTCCTCTTTCGGCAAGCGCGCGTTTAGATCTTCGAGAAGCTCCACCCAAAAGAATCGATCGTTAATCGCGGACGAGAGCGGCTCCGCAATCGCATCGAGCGAAGCGGCTTTTTTGCGCACGTTGTCGATCTTCGCTTCGGCCGCGCGCATCGGCGCATTGATTTGCCCGAGCTTGTCTGTCGCCGCACGCGCTACTTGCGCCGCGCGCACGTAGAAAAATCCCCAGCCGAGCAGCGCGAGAACAATCGCGGCGGCAGCGGCGGTGAAAAACGGCCGGCGTTTTTCGAGTTCCTGGCGTCGAACGACAACTGCCGGCCGAAGATTCAATTCCATCGGACAAGCACTCACCGATCGCAGCGCGAGACCGACAAGCTCGCCGAGTTGATGCGCGGAATGCTTCACTTCCTCGACCGGCGCTGACGGAGCTACGCTCACATTTCGCAGTGGATTAAAAAATTCGATCGGGACCTGCAACTTCTCGCGGAAGAACTCGCACATGTACGGCGTGCTCGCGCTTCCGCCGCAAAGAAACACCCGCTCGGGAGCGTTGCCCTGTTGTTGGGCGCGATAATGACTGATCGATCGCATCACTTCGGCATGGAGGCGGGTCATTGTGCTGCGCATGAGCTTGGAAACGCGCGCGACTTCGGGATCGCTCGGTTCGGCATACGCGCCACCAAGACTGACGAAGCCGTCGCGTTTCTTGCGAAATTCCGCCGCCGCGAATGGTTCGTTGAACTCCTTCGCGATCGCCGTGGTAATGGAGCTGCCGCCGACGGGAATGCTGCGCGAAAAGATTTTTTGTGGCTCGATGACTAACGAACAGCCAGTCAGCTCGCTGTAGTTGAAGCGAAACGCGTTGTAGAGCGCCATCGTCGCAACATCGACAAGAGAAGTGCGCAGTCCGGTTTCTTCCACCGCGGCATTGATGTCGTCGAGCAAGTCGGACTTGATCGCGACCAGCACCACCTGCACCTGCTCGTCGCCACCGCCGCCAACCAGTTGATAATCCCAAACCACTTCGTCGATCGGGAACGGCACGTTCTGTTGCGCTTCGAACGCAATGATGCGCTCGATCTTTTCCTCATCGACGGCCGGCAATTTCACGAAGCGCGCGAAAACCGACTGCGCGGAAACGGCGTAATTGACCGGCTCGCGGCCGATTTGCATTTCGCTCATGATCTCGCGCAACGTGGCGGCGGTTTGCGCGCGGCGGGCGCCCTCGCCTGCGGGATCGATCAGCACTTCGCGCAATCGGTAATTTTGCAGAACGAGGCCGCCGTGCGCTTCCGGCCGAAATTCTGCAAGCGCGATCGTTTGCGATCCGAGATTGAGACTGATGATGCGCGCCGGCTTCGCCATGAGATCGATCTTAACGTGTTTTGATTTCCGTGTAGCGGTCCCAATACAGGGGTGCGAATGGAGTTTCGTTCTTATTCAGAACAAAACCCGCGATCGGCGGCAAGGCCGCGAACCATTGTCCCGGCGCGCGCACAACACTCATTTCGTCTTTCACGCTTCCGCCCTGCACAATCTGCACGGCAATATTTTGGATCGTGTTCGGCAACAACGGGCGATTTCCAGCGAATCGCGCCAGCGCGACGGGCAACACATACATCACGGAGCGATTCAAACCGCTCGCAATATTTACGTGAGTCACTTCCCCGGTGAGCAACCGGCCGGTAAAAAGGATGTAATATTTGAGCGTCAGCTCGTCCGTCCATTCCGGAGCGGCGTTGAATTCCACTTCGACTTCTAACCAGCGCCCAATCACCGCGGGCCGGCCGGAACCAATCCCGAAATCCGGCGTCGCGACAAACTCCTTATTGATTTTTGTGATCTGAAATTCGCGCCCCCCCGGCGCGCGGACTTGCGCCTTTGCGGGGAAGATCGACATCGAACACAAAATCAGAAACAGACAAGCCAACGACCTCATTAAAAAATGCCAGCGCGCCGCGCCGTAGTGGAGCAGGTCCGGCTCCCACATCTTGCCGTAAGCGCGCGTCTAACAGCCAGTCGAAAAAGATCAAAGCGGCGAGTTTGTCGCGGAAGCGGGCGGACTGCGCTGGCGCAATTGCTGCTGATTTTTAAGGCGAGATGAAGAACTTCATCATCGTCGTCGTAGCGGTGGGAGCGATCGGGTACTATTTTGATATCTCGCCGACCGACTTTCTCCCTTCGGTCGGAAACCACAGCGCTGCGACACTCGAGCGACATGCGTCAGCGGGCCGTGCGCCAGCCCCAGCCGCGTCCGCGCAGCCGCAACCAACCGCCGCCAGCACACCGACCCCGAACAAGGTGGACGGTTCGCTCGATAATCGCTGGAAACCGTAAGGGCGAGCGAAGTCAAAGCGTTCGGAACTCAGCCGCGACCGTTTTCGCGAACAACGTAAACGCGGAAACATTTTTCTTTTCTTCGGGGTGCGCTCGTTTTAAACACGCCTGCTTCTGGGCCCAGACGTTCGGCCGGATTC